>JABAYQ010000060.1:2615-6180 GCA_018608925.1 Cryomorphaceae bacterium
GAATTAATATTGAATTTCTTTTCAAATAATTTTTGATATTCTTTTTTTGATCCTCCAAATGGGGGATGATCATTTCCAAAATCTTTATTGAATAATAGTCCCGCTATTTTACCATTCTCATTAAGAATTTTGTGGGTATGATCAACATAATCTTGTCTTAATTTTGTGTCAATAGCACAGAAAAAAGTTTGTTCTATTATTAAATCATAGCTTTGATTGTGTTCAAAAAAGTTTGAAGTGAATAATTGTTCTTTAGGGAAATCAGGAACTTTTTCTTGAAAATCTTTAATAGCTGATGGAGATATATCTAAAATTGTAACATTTTGAAATCCATTTTCAAATAAATATTTTGCTTCATGACCATATCCGCATCCTGGAATAAGTATTCTACAGTTTTTGTTTTCAATCGAATCGAAATAGTTTTTCAATGGAGTTGAGATGGTGCCAATATTCCATCCTGTTTCTTTATCTTGATATCTTTTTTCCCAAAAACTTTGATCTAACATTACCTTCTTTCTAATAAAACAATGTTCTCAACATGGTAGGTCTGAGGAAACATATCTACTGGCTGTACTTTTGTTACTTTATAGTGCTCATTCATCAGGCTTAAATCTCTTGCCTGAGTTGCAGGATTGCAACTAACATAAACAATTCTTTTAGGGCCAACATCTAGCAATTGTGCAATTACATTTTTATGCATCCCATCTCTTGGAGGATCAGTTATTACCACATCTGGCTTTCCATTTTCTTCTATAAATTTCTCGGTAAATATTTCTTTCATGTCTCCAACATAAAACTCGCAATTTTCTATATTGTTATTTTTAGCATTTTCTTTGGCAGCAGCAATAGCTTCTGGAACTGATTCTACACCAATTACTTTTTTAGCGTTTTTAGCTACAAATTGCGCGATTGTTCCAGTTCCAGTATAAAGGTCGTATACGATATCTTCTTTGTCAATTTGAGCAAAATCTCTGCTTACTTTATATAGTTCGTAAGCTTGTAAAGAATTTGTTTGGTAAAAAGATTTTGGTCCGATTTTAAACTTTAAGCCTTCCATTTCTTCGTAAATAAAGTCATCTCCTTTAAAAGTGAGAATGTCTAAATCAAAAATAGATTCATTTCCTTTTGAATTAATGGTGTAAAGTAAAGAAGTTATTTGAGGGAAGCTTGTGTGTAAATGATTTAACAATCCTTCTCTTTTTTCGGAATCTTCATAGAAAAACTGAACAAGCACCATAATTTGACCATTGCTACTCATACGAATAGTCAGATTTCTTAACAATCCTTCTTGTTGAGCGATATCAAAAAAGTCCAATTTGTTTTCTATAGCATAATCTCTTGCAGATTTTCTAATTTCATTGGAAGGCTCTGCTTGTAGGTGGCATTGGTTTAGGTCAATCACTTTATCCCACATACCCGCAACTCTAAATCCAGCTCCATTTCTGTGCTCAAACTCTTCTCCTTTTTCGCTTTCTTCTTGAGTAATCCATCTTCTATTAGTGAAAGCATAATCCATTTTATTTCTGTAATTATACTCTTTATCACAGCCTAAGATTGGAGAAACTTCAGGAATTTCTATTCCGCCTATTCTAGTAAGAGAATCTACTACTTCTTTTTGTTTGTATTCTAGTTGGTATTCATAACTCATGAATTGCCACTTACAACCACCGCACAATCCGAAATGTTCGCATTTTGGCTCGATTCTTTTGTCAGAATAAGAATGAAATTTTATTGGCTTTCCTTCTAGGAAAGACCTTCTTTTTTTGTGAACTAATACGTCACATACATCACCAGGTACAGCGCCTTCGATAAAAAGAACTAATCCGTTTTCTAATCTTGCGATTGATTTTCCTTTAGCTCCTGCATCTTCAACGGTTACGTTTTCGATGGTAATTTTTTTTCTTGATCTACCCATGTTTGCAAATATAAAATATTACTATTCTTTTATGGACTAGAATAAACTCAATTTTATAAATTTGCATAAAAATAAATAGTTTTATGTATAGTTCAGAAGAATTGATTAAAATAGAAGAGAAGTTTGGTGCTCATAATTATCACCCACTTCCAGTAGTACTTGCCAAAGGAGAAGGTGTATTTGTTTGGGATGTTGAAGGCAAAAAATATTTTGATTTCTTATCTGCTTACTCTGCTGTTAATCAGGGTCATTGCCATCCTAGAATTATCAAAGCTTTAAATGATCAGGCATCTACTTTAACCCTTACTTCTAGAGCTTTTCATAATGATGTGTTAGGTCGATTTGAGGAGTTTATTACAAAGCTTTTCGGATATGACAAAGTCTTACCAATGAATACTGGTGTAGAAGGAGGGGAGACAGCTAACAAGTTAGCTAGAAAGTGGGGCTATATGAAAAAAGGAATACCAGAAAACCAAGCTAAAATTATTTTTGCGAATGGTAATTTTTGGGGAAGAACATTAGCTGCTATTTCAAGTTCTGATGATCCAAGTTCGTACAAAGGATTCGGTCCTTATATGCCTGGTTATCACCTGATTCCTTATAACGACCTGAATGCTTTAGAGCAAGAATTTAAGGATCCTAATGTAGCTGCTTTTATGGTAGAACCTATTCAGGGTGAGGCAGGAGTTGTTGTTCCTGATGAAGGATATTTAGCAGGAGTTAGATCATTATGTACCAAATATAATGTGCTTTTCATTGCTGATGAAGTTCAAACAGGAATTGCTAGAACAGGTAAAATGTTAGCGACTGACTACGAAGATGCTAGACCAGATATTCTAATTTTAGGAAAAGCACTTTCTGGAGGTGTTCTTCCTGTTTCTGCTGTTTTAGCTGATGATGAAGTAATGCTTTGTATTAAGCCAGGAGAACATGGTTCTACTTTCGGAGGTAACCCTTTAGCTTGCAAGGTTGCTCAAGCTGCACTAGAAGTTGTTGTTGACGAAAATCTTTCCGAAAATGCTTATAGATTAGGAAAGCTTTTTAGAAGCGAATTAGATTCTAGATTTGAAAATATAGCTATTGTTAAGCTTGTTAGAGGAAGAGGTTTGTTAAATGCGATTGTTATTAATGACAGCGAAGACAGTTCTACTGCCTGGGATATTTGCATGAAATTAAGAGATAATGGTTTACTCGCTAAACCTACTCACGGAAATATTATTCGTTTTGCTCCTCCTTTGGTGATTAGTGAAAGCCAACTTCTTGAATGCATAGACATAATAGAAGAGACTATTTTATCGTTTAATTAAAATGATTAACTTTACTAAATGCTAAAACAGAGCTTTAAAATCTTAGTACTAATTGTTTCCTTATTTGTGGTTGTTGCAAATATTGGTTGCTCTGTAGTTGCTATAGATGATAAGCAAACTGTTGAAGTTGTTAATTCATGTTGTGGTGACGAAGTCGGATCAAACAGTTGTTGCGAAGTAATTTTAGATGTCTGTGAGACAAAAGATGCTAATTCATGTTGTTGCTCTGAGATGCATCAAACAGTACAGCATTGAATGAAAACTGAACGACTTGATGACTTTCAGAGCAACAACATGAATTAGCATCTTTTGTCTCACAGACATCAAAAATTACTTCGAAACA
>JABAYQ010000156.1:0-4527 GCA_018608925.1 Cryomorphaceae bacterium
CATAGGTACCGCCTACATCATCTAAATAATCTGTAAATGTTTTTCTAAACCCATATTCAGCATTTATACTAAACTTATCGTTAAGGCTTAATTTAATTCCAATTCCGATAGGAATAGCAAATTGCATTAACTGATACTGATCCTTTTCAGGATAGGTAGTCGATACTTGCCCTTCAGTTCCTAATGGTTGAAGTTCTGTCCAAGGATTTCCATCTCCGTTATCGTTATCAAATAAGTTTGGTGTGTCGTATCTTCTTGCTTGAGGATTAAACTGGAAGACAGAAAATCCTGTAAACAAAAAGGGAGTAAATGGGTATCTGCTATTTCCTGTTTCGTAATCGAAAAAATTGAATTCGATCATTCCCGAAAGTTCGTATAGTGGTGTTTTGAAATGTAAGTTTCTTTGAATCTTTACGGTATCAATTTCATTTAATTTGTCGGCACCTCTAAGCTCTCCTAGCCAAAGTCCACCTTTTACAGCAAACCTTCTATCTATGTTATATCGGTAGTTAATTGCTGCTGCTGGTTGAGCAAGATCGAATGGTTTGTTGTTAAGATCTCCCAAGTAATAAGACGTACCTAGAAACAGTCCTATTTCAGAGTAAGGTTCAATATTTTGAGCCTCCGATTGAGGCAAGAGAAATATTGTAATGATTAAAATTGACAGTAGTCTTTTCATAAAAAATTGTATAACATAAAAAAGATAACGTGCAAATATAGGTATTTATGATATAATCGATTAATTTCTTTTGTCTTTACCCCACATTAGTTTTTCTCTCATTGTAGAAACAAAACTCTGGTCTTCCAATCTAATAAGTCTAATTTTAAAATCTGCTTTTCTAATCGTTAGCACAAGACTAGGATCAATAGCTCTCGATCTGCTATCTAGAGCCACTAGTGCTAGCTCTTCTCTTTCGTCTACTTTTAGTCGGATAACATTTTTGTCAGAGACAACCAACGGACGTACATTTAGGTTGTGGGCTGCAATAGGAGAGATGATAAAATTATCGGTGCCTGGCAAAATAATTGGCCCTCCGCAACTTAAAGAATAACCAGTAGACCCCGTTGGAGTCGAAATAATTAAACCGTCTGCCCAGTAAGAATTCAAGTAGACATCATCTAGATAGGCATGAATCTGTATCATTGAGGAAGTATCTTTTTTTAAGATTGTTACTTCGTTTAAGGCAATATTAGTTTCTCCGAATAAATCATTTTCAGACTCTAACTGCAACAAAGTTCTTTCTTGGATATCGTAATTTCCTTTTAGCAATTGATTGATTGCCGAATCAATTTGATCGGTAGAAATGCTAGAAATAAATCCTAATCTACCAGTATTAATTCCCAGAACAGGTATGCCAGAATCTCTAACTAGAGTGATGGTGTTTAGCAAGGTTCCGTCACCACCAATACTTAATAATACGTCTGCTCTTTCTTTTAACTCTTCGTAGCTATCGAAAGAAGAGACAGGCTTGTTAAATGATATTTGCTCTTCTAAAAAATCAAAAAACTGATTTTCAATGCATATTGAAACATTCTCCTGTTCTAATTTATGAATCAGGTGTTGAATGTATTTTGATTTAGAATTGTCAAATGGACTTCCGTATAATGCTATTCTCATTTTTAAAAAGGATTAGAGAAATGAAGAAAAAACCCCCATTCGTTAAGGTGATTTCTGCTAAATTCGAATCTCATTAGTTTGTCGTAATAAGTAACAAAGTCTAGTCCAATTCCTTGGCTGAACAAAAACTCATTATTGAGTCCGTTACTTTGGTCTGTATATTTGTCGTAAACAACACCCATATCTGCAAATATACTCAGATAAAGCGAATAATATGATTTTTCGAATTGATCCATTTTAAAAAATGGAATTTCTAATTTCTTTTTAGGAACTAGGCAATATTTAAGGGCAGTTTTTGCCAATCCGTAGTGGTTTCCGTCAATTACATAGTATTCGTATCCTCTCAAATAGTCGTCAAAGCCTAATGATGTATTAAACACATAGGCCAGAGAATCTTTTAGAGAGGTTTTGGCTTTTAGGCTATAGCCGAATAAAAAATCTTGGTTGAGTTTGTAATGGTTTTCTTTTTTTACAGTAAAGACAAGGTTGTTGTAAGGGTTTTCCCAGCCATCAAAGACTTGTATTTGGGCTGAATGATAGCTCCCTTTAGTAGGATAGCTAATCGAATTTCTTTTTTCGTATTCGAATTGATATTGCAATTCGTTAACCGTAAAATCCGTAACAGAATAGGGCAGAAATTGGTTGTTTGTTAACACGCTAGAATCGGGGATTTGATAATTGCTGCTTTCGAAAATAAATTTGTGGTTAGAGCGCAGTGCTGGCTTGTATGAAATAGCTGCCGATTTTTTAAATTCTTTGAAAAAAGTTCCTTCTTGCTCGAAATATTCTAATTGGTTGTTAGTGGTTTTAAAATGAAATTTCTTCATTCTAAAATATTCTACTTTTAGGTTTATACCTATCGTTTTTTTCTTGTTAAGATAGGGGATGTCGTAATCAAATAAATAATGCTCTCGGTAACCTTTTCTATATTTTAAAAGTAGTTTTTCGTTTCTTCCTCTAAAGTTATAAATGTTAAGAAAAACCCCATAATTAAGTTTGGAATAATCTTGGAATTTGGACATTTTTAAAGAGTCATAAAACACATTAAAATTGCGTTCAGAAATTTCGAAAATTGGGTAAGGCCAAACATACCACCTTTCAATAGTCGTAATCTTAACTATTAAATCTTGGTCTATTTCGTATTTAAAATCGATAAAATTAAAGAGCCATTGTTTCTCGATATTGCGCTTACTTTCTTCAAATCTGAGAGCTAGTTCTTGAAGTGATAATGTGTCTCCTTTCTTAAAACTTAATTCTCTAAGTACGGTTGCTTCTTTGGTAACTTTGTTGCCGACAATTTCTATATCCGCAATAACATACTTTTCTTGGGCTAGTAAAGAAAACGATAGTAGAAGAAAAAATATGGACGGAAAAAAACGTATCACGGATTTAGGTATCTCATTAAGCCGTCGTAGCGATCGCTTAAAGTGCTGTCGGTTTTCGAGTCGGTTGGTTGATAATGGGCACTAACTACATAATTATACCTTTCGAAAGTTTGTTTAATAGCGTCTAGGTTGTCGATGTTTAGTTTTAAACTAACGCTTATTTTTTCGTTATTATGAGTGTTAGAAATATAGGAGCTAAGTATTTTAGCATTATTAGATTCTATAATTTGTGATATTTCACTCATCTGGTAATCTTCCTTTTTTATCTCTAAAATGATAAGGCTTCCTCCTTCTTTTACTGCAATAATGGTAGCTAATGCTTTTACAATTGAGGCTTCTGTTACAGAGCCTATATATTTACTTTCGCTTACAAGCGGAAGTAGGGTAATATCATTTTTATCTAATTGCTGAATGATTTCAAAAACATCGTTTTCGGTGGTCATTTGATGAGCGGACAATGTGTTTATGATGGTTTCTATCTTATTGTTCTCATCATTCATATTATAAATATCGTCTTCAGAAACTAGGCCCAATAGGGTATGGTTATCTACAACTGGCAGATGAGAAACCCTAAATTCACTCATGAGTGATAACACGGTTGAACCTCTGTCCTCAGTACTTACTGGGCTAATTTCGTTTGCTATGAGTTTTTGACTATTCATTTTATGAAAAACAAACTTACTATTTTTACCTTTGCGGTGCCTAAAATTATAGTACCAATGACAAAATTAAGTGTAAATATCAATAAAATCGCCACTTTAAGGAATGCAAGAGGAGGGAAGTTGCCCGATGTAGTACTAGCAGCAACACGTTCGGAAATCTTTGGGGCTGACGGAATTACGGTTCACCCTCGCCCTGATGAAAGACACATTACTTTTCAGGATGTTAGCGATCTTAAAAAAGCCATTAAAACCGAATTTAATATAGAAGGATACCCTTCCGATTCTTTTTTGCAATTGGTAAAAAATGCAAATCCTGATCAGGTAACTTTAGTGCCAGACCCTCCCCATGTAAAAACCTCTAATGCTGGTTGGGATGTAGAGTCTAACTTTGAGTTTTTGAAAGAAACTATTTCTTTTTTTAAAGACTTAAATATCCGTACTTCGATTTTTATAGACACAGATTTAAAGCAAATAGAATTAGCAAAAAACACCGGTGCTGACCGAATAGAGTTATACACAGAAGGCTATGCAACTCTTTATGCAAGTGATAAAAACAAAGCAGTTGAGCCTTATGTAGTAGCAGCTAATTATGCTAAAGAAATAGGTTTGGGTATAAACGCAGGACACGATTTAAGTCTAGAAAACTTGGCTTTCTTTTCTCAAAGTATTCCTTTTTTAGATGAAGTTTCTATTGGTCATGCTCTTATTTCCGATGCTCTCTATTTGGGATTAGAGAACACGATCGGCTTATATAAAAACGCACTTAAATAATGGAGTTATTTTCTAGAGTAATTGGCAGGGGACAACCACTTATTATTATTCACGGACTTTTCGGAATGTCCGATAATTGGCAAAGTTTAGC
>JABAYQ010000156.1:4537-6132 GCA_018608925.1 Cryomorphaceae bacterium
TCGGCTTTTTTTGAAGTCCATTTAATAGACCAAAGAAACCATGGCCGTTCGTTTCACGATACCGATTTTAGCTATCAAAGTCTGTCTCAAGATTTGTTAAATTATATAGAATCTAAAAAACTGGAAGAGGTTATTATTCTAGGTCATTCTTTAGGAGGGAAAACAGCTATGGAGTTTGCTGTAGCTCATCCGTCTATGGTTAAGAAATTAGTTGTAGTAGATATCTCTCCAAAGTTTTACCCGATACACCACCACACTATTATAAAAGGATTGCGATTTTTAGTCCAGCACGAGCTTACAAGTCGAAAAGTAGCAGACCAACTTCTTTCTGAGTTTATAGAGCAAAGCGATGTAAGGCAGTTTCTTCTTAAAAGTTTATATTGGAATAAGGATAAAAAATTGGAGTTCCGATTTAACCTAGAAGGAATTGCCGACAATATCGAAAATGTAGGACAAGCTTTGGGTGAAAAATCTTTTTACGACGGACCAACTTTGTTTTTACAAGGAGGCGACTCCGATTATATTAAAAACGAAGATGAAGCCCTTATCTTTCATCATTTCCCTGATGCTCAAATAGAAACAATTGACGATGCCGGACATTGGTTACATGCCCAACAACCCCAAACTTTTTTCGAAATAGTTTCGAGATTTTGTATTTAGGTTTTGTTTGAGTTTTAATTCTTAGCATTTAAATTTATTTGGTCATTATATTTTACATATAAAAAACCCAAAAAAAGAAGATTGCTTTTTTTAGTATGCCTAAGGTTAGCATTACATAAACTGTTTTTTTAGATGGTTTTTTCATAAGATAATGACAGCTTTAAGAGACTGTACCCTTCAAAAGTAACAAAAAAAAGGTGCCAATAGCACCTTTTTTTAATCTTAAGTTCGTGTGTTTTTACAAATAGATTTAGTTTACTACTAATTTAAGCTTGGTGTTTCCTATTGAAACAATGTAAATGCCAGCTGTAAATCTTTCTTCGATTCTTATTTTATTAGAGCCAGTCGTTAGTCTATAATTTTCATTGAAAACCAATTGTCCGCTATTGTTATGAATTTGAATAGACTGGTTTTTTACGTTTTCAGCGTCTAATACTATATCGAAATTTCCATTGGTTGGGTTTGGGAACAAATTCAATTTATTGTTTTGGTTTTCAATAATTTGTGTCGGTTCTGTATCAGTTGTGTCGGTTTCGGTTAAGGCGTTAAATTCGTTAATGAACTCTTGGTAAAACTGATTGGTAATGTTAGCATCGTGAATGATGATAGTGTTCTCATCGTTTCCTGTTTCAGCAATAGCTGACCAGTTATGAGAACCTGTTATAGTTAGAGGGTCAGAGTTAGGATAAGACTGATCTACCAAGCAATATTTATGGTGAAAGGAGTTAGGAATTCCGCCATGCGACTCTACGTTTACGCCAGCGTCAACAAGAAATTCGTATTCGCTACTATTGGTGTTAACATCTTCTATAATTCCTTTTATATCTACACCAGCATTATATCTTTCTAAGATAGAAGCTCCAAGTGTGTTATTGGTAAACACTAAAAGCCCGAACTGAATTTCTTCATCCCCACTTTTAACAGCAGTCGCAATA
>JABAYQ010000109.1 GCA_018608925.1 Cryomorphaceae bacterium
CTTCAAGCATGATAGGCAACATTTTTCTTATCTCTTGTTTTCTACTTCCAGGAAGTAAAGCAATAACAGGCTTTTCAAATTCTAATTTTTTTTCTTTCTTGTGTAATAACTCATCCATCAAAGGATGGCCATAAAAAGAAGACTGCAAACCACACTTATCAAAAAATTCTTTTTCGAAAGGAAGAATAGGAATAAGTAAATCAACATATTTTTTCAAGCTTTTAACTCTAGACTTTTTCCAAGCCCAAACCTGAGGAGTGATGTAGTAAACCACTTTTATGTAATGTTTTTTAGCAAACTTTGCCATTTCCATATTAAAACCAGGATAATCAATCAAAACAATCACATCAGGACAATATTCTAAAATATCGTTTTTAACTAAAGTAAAATTTTTACGTATAGTATTTATGTTTTTTATCACTTCATAAAAACCCATAAAGGCTAAATCTTTATAGTGCTTTACTAAATGCAAGCCAGCATCGGCCATCTTATCACCTCCAAAGCCTCTAAAAGAAGAATTAACATCTAACTCTTTCAAATGAGATATTAACTTGGAAGCATGTAAATCTCCTGAAGCTTCGCCGCTTATGAAATAATATTTTTTCAAAATAAAAAGTTAATTAAGTAAACAGCTATTACAACAATAAAGGTAGAGAATAAAATACCTTGAGATGGTTCGTACCTATTCATTCTTAAAAAAAGAAAAAAGGGTGCAAGATTAAACAAAGTGCAAAGACTGATTACATGGGTATGAACTCCCAGCACTTGCAACTGTATAAAAGTAGAATAAACATCGCTTTCAAGAATTATAATAGCATAAACGGTGAACGATAATAGAGGTATAATAAGACCTAGTATAGCACCTCTCCAAAACAACTTACTTCGAATCATAATTCTATATTTTTTAAAGTTTCTAAGGTTTTGTATGATGTAAAATCGAACTGAACAGGAACAATAGAAACATATCCGTTATCCAAAGCCCACTCATCAGTATCTGGACTATTATCGTGGTTAACAAAAGATCCTTTCATCCAATAGTAATCGCTATTATCGTCAGCAGGAACAAACTTTTCCTGCCAATTAGAATTTGATTGTCGGCAAAACTTATATCCTTTAATCTGAGAAGCTGGCAATTTAGGAATATTAACATTTAAACATAAAGTCTCTTTCTTTTGAAGCACCATAGCAACTATCTTGGCCAAAAGCTGCTTACAGGCACTAAAATCTGCATCTTCGCTATGATCTAGCAATGAAAACCCTATAGAAGGAATTCCGTGCATATAACCCTCTATTGCTGCGGCCATAGTTCCAGAATAAATAACATTTATAGACGAGTTAGAACCATGATTAATCCCAGAAAGAATAATATCAGGCTTTTTATCCATTAACATATTTAAGCCCATTTTCACACAATCGACAGGAGTTCCGGTACAAGAATATTTAGTTAAGGAATCTGTCTTTAATAAAAAGTTTTTTCCAAAAGGTTTTTCTAAAGTAATGGCGTGGCTTTTGCCAGACTGAGGCCCATCAGGAGCAACTACAAATACATCTCCAAAAGTTTGGGCAATTTCAATAAGTGCTAAAATTCCTTTAGAATTTACACCGTCATCGTTAGTGACAAGAATGAGAGGTCGAGACATTAATAATAATTTATTTAACACAAATTTATTAAAACAATTGGTTGAACTTATTAATTTTGCATTTAGTATGAAAAAAATTAAACCAGTCAAAAAAAAATACTCTGCTAAATGAATAGAAATATCCAGAAGTCTATTTTTGGAGGAACCATCTTTTGTGCTTTCGACCCTTTCTTTGCTATAATGTATTGGCAAGCTTTTTCTAGACTAAACTTCCCTATGGAGGTGTGGGTTAAAAGTGCTGATATAAATTATTTAAAACCCGCCAAGTCAGACCTGTTCATTAATTTCAAAATTGAAGACACTGACATTCAAAATGCAATCGATCATTTGAAGGATAATTACAAATACGAAGTTTACCATAATGTTAAGGCTTACGACAAAACAGGTGAAGCATACGCTGAAGCAAGAATCCTGATATACATCAGAAACTCTAATGAATTTGATATCAGTCACTTATAAAAAATATTGATTTTTTTAAGTAAAAAGACCCCATATTAAGAAATAATTATCTAAATTTGTAATTCCCATTAGGGAGAGGGAAGTAAGTTTTTTCATGGCTTTAAGGGGCTGCCCGAGTAGAAGTACTCGGGCAGCTTTTTTTTATGGCCATTAGTTCCAAAAAAACGTTAATATTGTAAAAACAAACATTACTATTATGAAACAAATTAACCTAACTGTATTAGCTCTATTTATGGGCTTATTGGCATTAGCACAACAATCAGATTCAGACGCTATTATTGGAAGTTGGTATAACCAAGAAAAAGATGGTGTAGTAGAAATTTATAAGTCTGGAGACACTTACAGTGGTAAAATCACATGGATGGAAAATCCTAACGATGAAAACGGAAGCCCTAAGGTTGACAACCTAAACCCAGAAAAAGACTTACAATCAAGACCTAGAATGGGAATGGAAATCATGAATAACTTCAAATTAGATGAAGAGAAAACATGGAGCAATGGAGAAATATACGATCCTAAAAGTGGAAAAACATATAGCGGAACCATTACATTAAAAGGAGAAAACACTCTTGACTTAAGAGGATATGTAGGTTTTCCAATATTCGGAAGAACAGCTGTCTGGACAAGAAAATATGATTAATATTTTAATCAAATAAATTTCTGGAATAGCTTATCTTTGCACCAAAATTTGCAGGATGCTGAATACTATAGAAGAAGCTATTGAAGATATTAAATTAGGAAAAATTATCATTGTTGTCGATGACGAAGACAGAGAGAATGAAGGTGATTTTTTAGCTGCAGCCGATATGGTTACGCCAGAAATGATAAATTTCATGGCTATACACGGAAGAGGGCTTATTTGCGCACCTATAATCGAAGACCGATGCGAAGAACTCGGCCTTGAACTAATGGTGGGTAAAAACACAGCAGAATACGAAACTCCTTTTACAGTTTCAGTAGACTTAATCGGAAACGGATGTACTACAGGCATCTCTGCTAGTGACAGATCTAAAACTATAAAAGCCTTAGTTGACCCTAACACAAACCCCGAAATACTGGGTAAACCCGGACATATATTTCCGTTAAAAGCTAGAAAAGGTGGGGTCTTGAGAAGAGCTGGCCATACAGAAGCTGCCATTGACCTAGCAAGATTAGCAGGTTTATACCCTGCTGGCGTTATTGTTGAAATCATGAACGATAACGGAACAATGGCTAGAATGCCAGAGCTTATCGAAATAGCTAAAAAGCACCAACTTAAAATAGTTACCATTAAAGATTTGATTGAATACCGACTTCAAAACGAATCTTTAATTAAAAAAGAAGTAGATGTAAAACTGCCAACCTTAAATGGCGATTTCGAATTACACGCTTTTCGTCAGTTAACAAACGATCAACTTCACCTTGCTCTAGTTAAAGGGGAATGGACAGAAGACGAATCAGTTATGGTTAGAGTTCACTCTTCTTGTATTACAGGAGACATATTCGGGTCATGCAGATGCGATTGTGGCCATCAACTCGATGCAGCCATGAAAATGGTTGAAAAAGAAGGAAAAGGAGTTATTGTTTACATGAATCAGGAAGGAAGAGGAATTGGTCTACTCAACAAATTAAAAGCATACAAACTACAAGAGCAAGGTAGAGATACCGTTCAGGCAAATGAGGAACTTGGCTTTAAAGCTGACTCAAGAGACTATGGCGTAGGTGCTCAAATTATAAGACACTTAGGACTAAAGAAAATCAAGTTGATGAGTAATAATCCTCAAAAAAGAACAGGACTAATTGGCTATGGCATTGAAGTAGTCGAAAATATATCTATCGAAATCGAATCTAATCAACACAACGATTTTTATCTTAAAACTAAAAGAGATAAAATGGGCCATACACTGTTCAAGTTAGATGGAAAATAAGTCTATTACCATATTAGGAATCGAATCTTCTTGTGACGACACAAGTGCGTCTATTATACAAGATGGTTACATTCTTTCCAATATTATAGCAAACCAAGATGTACATCAAAAATATGGAGGAGTTGTTCCAGAACTAGCATCTAGAGCCCATCAACAAAATATTATCCCTGTTGTTGACAAAGCCATTAAAGATGCTGGAATAAAAAAAGAAGATATTGATGCTGTAGCATTTACAAGAGGACCAGGACTTCTAGGATCTCTTTTAGTTGGGGTTTCTTTCGCAAAATCATTTGCATTAGCACAAAACATTCCTATCATTGAAGTGAATCATATGCAAGGACATATTCTTGCTCATTTCATTAAAGAGAAAACAAATGAAAACCACTCCCCTGACTTTCCTTTTTTATGCCTAACCGTTTCGGGTGGCCACACACAAATAGTAAAAGTAAACGATTATCTGAGTTTTGAACTATTAGGCGAAACAATAGACGACGCTGCTGGCGAAGCCTTTGACAAATCAGCTAAAATATTAGGACTGCCTTATCCTGGAGGACCATTAATAGACAAATACGCAAAAGAAGGAAATAAAACTGCTTTCACCTTCGGAAAACCTAAGGTAAAAGAACTGGATTTTAGCTTTAGTGGTTTAAAAACAAGTATACTATACACTATTCAAAAACAGCAAAAACTGAACCCCAAATTCATAGAAGAAAACCTTAACGACTTATGCGCCTCTATTCAACACTCTATAGTGACTATTTTAATAGAAAAAATAGTTAAAGCAAGCGAGCAAACAGGAATATCACAAATTGCAATTGCTGGAGGGGTATCAGCAAATTCTAGCTTAAGAAATTCTCTTAAAGAATTAGAAAATACTCATAGTTTAAAAACCTACATACCCCCTTTCTCTTACTGCACCGACAATGCTGGAATGATTGCTATAACTGGGCATTTCAAATACTTAAAAAAAGAATTTTGTCATCAGGGGGTTACACCAAAATCTAGAATGGCTATCTAAAGCACTTAGATTATAGCTTCCAGGTCATTTATTTTATCTAAATTAGATTACTTAAACTTTATAAAAATGAGACAGTTCATCCTTACACTATCTATTGCCCTAACTTTTTTAGCACCACATGCTCAAGCAACATTTTTGTTTGAAAACGAAGAATGGACTCTTATTTCGGGCCAAACTTCTGAAGGTATGCTAGGATGTACAGACTCCACAGGATTAACATACGATGTTGGTTCTGAATTATTTATAAATGATTGCGAGTATATAATATGTGAGCAGGATGATAACTGGTCGGATACTATGACAGTAGACGATTGTTTTAACATAGGATGTATAGCAGGAGCATGTGTAGATGTGTCTTTATTCGGACAAGAAGGAACCTACTCTTCTATAGAAGATTGCCAATTAGAATGTGGCAATAGTACAGAATTAGATTTCGAATGTGTGCTAGATGCTTGCGTAGACATAGGCCAGTTCGGACAAGAAGGATCCTATTCTACTATTGAAGAATGCCAAGAAAGTTGCGGAGAACAATTACCATACGAATGCCTCTTTGGTACTTGTGTAGATATATCCGAATTCGGACAAGAAGGATCTTACTCATCGGAGGAACAATGCATAGAAGATTGTCAATCTGTTGCAGGAGAACCTTCTTTTGAATGCATCGCAGGCATGTGTATTGACATAGGTCAATTCGGACAGGAAGGATCTTACGATAGTTTAGGAGAATGTGAGAAATCGTGTCAGTCAAATAACGAATCTCCTTCCTACGAATGTGTTGCTGACATGTGTGTTGACGTAGGTCAATTCGGACAAGAAGGATCATATGACAATCTTGAAGAATGCCAAATTATATGTGAAGGAGCGCCAGCATCTGTTCAAGAATATTCTTCAAACATAACAATTGCGCCAAATCCTTTTAGTAATTACACTCAAATTTATAGCAATAACATAGTTATAAGCTATAACCTTTTCGACCTTAATGGAAGAAAAGTTAAAAGCCAAATTATAAATAACAATAGTTTTAAATTAGATAAAGACCTTCTGCCACTAGGAATGTATTATTTAGAAATAAGAACGGATGAAGGTGTAGTTCGTGAAAAGTT
>JABAYQ010000022.1 GCA_018608925.1 Cryomorphaceae bacterium
TTGTAAATGACAGTTTTGAGGTCTTAAAATCTGATTCCATAATACCTATTGATTATTGTGTTATATCAAAAAATATAGATATAGCTAAGTTATCAGGATCTTATGATATAACATTAGTGATTTTAGATGCAGCTTTGCCAACTTACATTTCTAAAAAACTTGAAAAAAAATGCCAAGAATTAGAATTGAATTACCACAATCTTAAAAAGTCCTCATTAGTTAATCTTCTCTAGATTTTACTTTCGGTAATTGCCATTATTTCATTTTCAATAGCTTGGGCTTGTGAAACAATTTTATTTCCTTTTTCAATAATTCTATTAACGAATTCTTTGTCCTGACAGTCGCCGCAATTAATTTTGACATTTAGGAATGCTCCTCTAACCGCTGTTGTAGCACATAGTGCACCAACTGCAGCGTCTGTTATTGAGTTCGGATTTCCTATCTCAGCCATAGCCTTCATAACCTCCATAGATTGAAATGCAGTTTCCATTACTTTAAATGGTGTTTCAATAGCGTGTTTGGTAGCGCTCTGAATAGCTTCATTTCTTAAGTCAATATCTTCCTGACTTTCTTTTGGTAGACGAAATGCTTCCATTATTTTGTTGAATGCATTAGTGTCTTCATCAACTAAACTTAGTAATTGGTTTTGGTATTCCATTCCTTTTTGTGCCCATACAGAGAATTCTTCCCATCTAGAATCCCATCCTCTTTTGTGTGCAGAAAGGTTTGCGACCATTGTTCCTAATGCTGCACCCATTGCGCCACAATATGCCGATATTGATCCGCCACCCGGAGCTGGGCTTTCGCTTGATGTTTCGTTAGCAAATTGGCTTAGGTTTAGGTCAACTAATTTGTTTTGACCTTCCTCTAGCATGTATTCGATGATTCTTTCTTTAGGATCGAAAGGAGCTAATTCGTCTAGTCCAAGTGATTTAATAGCGATCTTGATTATTTCGTTTTCTGAAATCCCTGTTGATCGTTCTTGTTTGTTAAGAAAGAATTTACCAGCGTCAATTAAAACTTTTTTGGGAACTAATCCGATAAGTTCAGAGCCTGTTACTCTAAGGCCCCTAGCCAATGATCTCTCGCAAGTTTTATCAAATACATCGTGAAGTGTGCTTACATTTATATTTGTAAGGTTATAGGAAATTTGTGCTACACCATATTCTTCAATATACCAGCCAATTCCTTTAACGTGTTTAAACATTCCTTGTTCACGTAACGGATTTCCGTCTTTGTCGTTTAGTATTTTTCCGCTTATAGAATTCCCTTCTCTTTTTAGTCTACCTGCTTCTCTAATATCAAATGCTACGGCGTTTGCTCTTCTTGTTGAGGTTGTGTTTAGGTTGATGTTGTAGGCTACCAAGAAGTCTCTTGCTGAAATTGCAGTAGCTCCAGATTTTGCAACAGAATCAGTAAATTTTGCTGGTCCGAAATCGGGTTTCCAGTTTGGGTCAATTAGTTTTTTACTTAATCCTTCGTATTCTCCAGAACGGCAATTTGCAAGATTTTGTCTTTCTTTATTTTTGGCAGCAGCTTCGTATAAATAAACAGGAACATCTAATTCGTTACCTACTTTTTCTCCTAGCTTTTTTGCCCATTCTGCAGTCTCTTCCATCGAGATGTTAGCAATTGGCACTAGGGGACAAACGTCTGTTGCACCCATCCTTGGATGCTCTCCAGAGTGAGCGCTCATGTCAATTAAGTCTTTTGCTTTTTTAATCAATAAAAATGCAGCCTCTATTACTTTTTGAGGTTCACCTACAAATGTGATTACGGTTCTGTTGGTTGCTTTTCCGGGATCAACGTTTAAGAGTTTTACACCCTCAACGGTTTCAACTATTCTAGCGATTTCGTTTATTTTCTCATTATTTCTTCCTTCAGAAATATTAGGAACACATTCTATTAATTGCTTATTCATTGTTAGGGTTTAAAATTTTACCGTTTAAAATTATGTTTTCTATGTTGTTTTCTCCGAAAGAGTACTGCATGAATCCGTAGGATGGCATAGGTTTGGTTATAAATAAGTTTGCTTTCTTGCCTATTGCAATACTTCCTAGTTTGTCGCTTATTCCCATAGCGTATGCCGAATTTATGGTGGAGGCATTTATGGCCTCTTCGGGAGTTAAATTCATCTTTATACAGGCAAGCGAGGTTACTAGATTCATGTTCCAGTTCGGACTTGATCCTGGGTTGTAGTCAGAAGCTAGAGCTAGAGGCAATCCTTTGTTAATTAGTTCTCTTGCTGGACCGTAAGGGATACCTAAAAAGAAGGAGCAGGATGGTAAAAAGGTAGCCATGCAAGAAGAGCCTTGTAAACTTTCCATATCCTGATCTGACATGATTTCTAAATGATCAACAGAAAGAGCGCCGTTTTCTACACTAGCTTTTACACCGCCTAAAGAGGTGAACTGATTAACGTGTGTTTTTGCTTGTAATCCGTGTTTTTTTCCTGCAATAAGCAGTCTGTTGAGGTCAGAAACTGAAA
This sequence comes from Cryomorphaceae bacterium, assembly GCA_018608925.1. Taxonomy (GTDB): domain Bacteria; phylum Bacteroidota; class Bacteroidia; order Flavobacteriales; family UBA7312; genus JABAYQ01. The sequence continues at coordinate 2,489 of JABAYQ010000022.1, forward strand.
AGTATCCTTCTTCACAAAAAATATCTATATAGTCTGCTAATCCTTCTTGCTCAACAATTGGTAGTAGTTTATCAATAATTAAATCGAGATATTCATCTTTTCGACCTTTAAATTCTAGTGGTAATGCGTGAGCTGCAAGAAGCGTAGCTTTGATTGTTACGGGACTAGAGTTTTTAAGTTCCTTAATTACTCGAAGTATTTTTAGTTCTGATTCAAGGGTCAGACCATATCCGCTTTTAATTTCTATAGCGCCTGTTCCCGATTGTATTACTTTTTTAAGTCTGTCTTTTGCTTGGTTTAATAAATCTTCAAAAGACGTTTCTTGTAGTTTTTTTGCAGAATTAAGAATTCCACCACCATTATCAGCAATTTCTTTGTAAGAAGTTCCTTTTATTCTTTCAATCCATTCGTCCTCTCTAGTGCTTGCATGCACTAAATGGGTATGGCTATCGCAGTAGCTTGGAAAGACCATTCCGTCTTCAGCATCAATTATCTGAGTGTTGTTCCAGTCGTCGATGCCATTCCATTGTTCCATCGTTCCAAAATTGGAAATAAGTCCGTTTTCAATTTCTATGAAAGCATCCTCCAGGTAGTTGATGGTTTTCATGTCCGATCCTGCGACCCACTTTCTAGTAGTTTCCTCGGTTTGGACTAATTTGTTTATATTTTTTATTACTAGCTTCATTTGTGTAAAAATTCAAAGCTAAAATACAAAAATAGCCCACTATTATCTCCCTTTAAATTACTTATATTTGTGGGTAATATGAATACATTAGGACACTTATATCGCTTAACCACTTTTGGAGAATCTCATGGAGTATCAATTGGTGGTATTATTGATGGTTGCCCAGCAGGTGTAAAGATAGATTTTGATTTTATTCAAGCGGAGTTAGATCGAAGAAAGCCTGGCCAATCTTCCATTACCACACAAAGGAACGAGTGGGATAAAGTAGAGTTTTTGTCAGGAATTTTTGAGGGAAAAACAACGGGAAGTTCTATCGGATTTATTATTCAAAATAAAGATCAAAAATCAAACGACTACAACCATCTGAAAGATACTTTTCGACCCTCGCATGGCGACTTCACCTACGATAAAAAATACGGAATTAGAGATTATAGAGGAGGAGGTAGGTATTCTGCGAGAGAGACTGCTAACTGGATTGTTGGAGGGGCTATTGCAAAGCAGATATTGAAAGATGTAAGAATTACTGCTTACGTTTCTTCAGTAGGCAGTGTTGATTGCAATAAAGATTATAACATGCTTGATTTGGGTGTTGTAGAACAAAATATAGTTAGATGCCCAGACCCAATAGTCGCTAAATCAATGATTGATTACATAGAAAAAGTGAAGAGTGAAGGCGATTCTGTTGGAGGGATTGTTAGTTGTGTTGTCCAAAATATGGAAGTAGGGCTTGGAGAGCCAATTTTTGATAAGCTAAGCTCTCGATTAGCTAAATATATGATGACTATTAATGCTTCAAAAGGTTTCGAAATTGGAAACGGATTTGAAGCTAGTCGTTTAAAAGGCTCTCAAAATAATGATGTACTTGAATCGGGGAATAAAACAGTCTCTAATCGATCTGGGGGAATACAAGCAGGCATTAGTAATGGAATGGACTTGTTTTTTAGAGTTGGGTTTAAGCCTGCTTCTACGCTGATGAAGGACCAAGATTCGTTTGATAATAAAGGAAATAAAGTAGTGGTAGAAGGCAAGGGTCGTCATGATCCGTGTGTTGTTCCTAGAGCAGTGCCTGTAGTTGAGGCTATGGCTGCAATGGCTTTGGTGGATGCTCATTTTTTATCAAAAAATTCAAAAATATAAAACATGAAAAATTTAGCGTTACACTGGAAAATCATCATTGGAATGGTCTTGGGAGTTGTTTATGGTCTATTGGCATCTCATTTCGGACTTATTGAGTTTACCAATGATTGGATTAAGCCTTGGGGTAAAATCTTTATTAGTCTTCTAAAATTAATAGCTGTTCCTCTGGTTTTAGCTTCTTTAATTAAAGGAATTAGTAGTCTTAGTGATGTTTCTAAATTGTCTAGAATAGGAACGAAGACGATTTGCATTTACCTTATTTCCACGGTTATTGCAGTCAGTTTCGGACTTATATTAGTTAATGTAGTTAAGCCTGGGTCTACTTTTTCTCCAGAAAAAAGATTAGAACTTAAAGAGCAGTATGCTTCTGATGCTAACGCAAAGATTTTATCTGCTAATAAAGTGGAAAAAAGCGGTCCCTTGCAATTTGTTGTAGATATGGTTCCTGAAAATATTATTTCAGCTACTTCAAGTAATAAAAATATGCTTCAGGTTATATTCTTTGCTATACTTTTTGGTGTTTCGATGGTAATGTTGCCTAAAGAAAATACTAAGTATGTAAAAGGATTTTTTGATGGAATAAATGATGTGATACTAAAAATAGTAGATATAATTATGCTGTCTGCCCCTTATGGTGTCTTTGCTTTGTTGGGTGGTTTGGTGGTTGATTTTGGTGGTTCTCTTGATTTGTTTCAGGCTTTAGGGGTTTATTCGTTAACTGTAATTGTTGGCTTGCTAATGATGATTCTTTTAGTGTATCCATTGTTTTTAAAAATATTCACCAAATTAAAATATATAGATTTCTTTAAGGGAATAGCTCCTGCTCAAATGCTGGCTTTTTCTACTAGTTCTAGCGCTGCTACTTTGCCTGTTACTATGGAAAGGTGTGAAGAGCATTTAGGTGTTTCTAAAGATGTTTCATCTTTTGTTTTGCCATTAGGCGCTACTATTAATATGGACGGAACCTCTTTGTATCAGGCGGTGGCTGCAGTTTTTATTGCTCAAGCTTTTGGTTATGACCTTGATTTAAGTCAGCAATTGACAATCGTTCTGACAGCTACTTTAGCTTCGATAGGTGCTGCTGCAGTTCCTGGTGCTGGGATGGTTATGCTAGTAATTGTTTTAAGTTCAATAGGAATTGATCCTGAAGGAATTGCATTGATATTTGCAGTAGATAGGATATTAGACATGTTGAGAACTGTAGTAAATGTTACTGGTGATGCGACTGTTGCTGCTGTTGTTGCTGCTAGTGAAGGCGAATTAAAAGAAGTGAACCCTAAAGATTTAATGAGTTGATGAGAGTAATTCTAATAATATTGATTTTTAGTTCTGCTTGTTTTTCACAGCATAACTGTGATCTGGAAATAGATCCTAAAGCAAAAAAATTATATAAGAAAGCTTTGAGTTCTGCTAACTCAAGAATTTACCCTAAGGCTACGGGCTTATTGAATCAGGCTTTAGAGTTGCAAGAAAACTATGTGGATGCTTATTATTTATATGCCAATATTAAAATTGAGCAAAATGATAATGTAAAAGCTAGAGAGTACTTCGAAAAAGTAATTTCTATCTGCGGCAATTATTCTCCTGAAGTTTATTGGTTGATTGCTAATATTGCATTTAATGACAAAGATTTTGAAGCCTCTGTTGTTTATTTTAAGAGTTACCTAACTTTTTTAAGTATTGATGAGGATAATAGACTTTTGGCTCAGCAAAAATTGGCTAAGTCTGAGTTTTTGATTGATGCTTATAATAGTCCTGTTCCTTTTAGTCCTGAAGTTGTGGCAGGTATCAGTACTAAAG
>JABAYQ010000167.1 GCA_018608925.1 Cryomorphaceae bacterium
CAGTGTGAGAATCTGTACCAATCATCATTCCTCCTGGAAAAGCATAATTTTCTAATACTACTTGGTGTATAATACCCGCACCTGGCTTCCAGAAGCCTATTCCGTATTTATTACAAACCGAACTTAAAAAATTGAATACTTCATTATTAGTATTTAAACTATTCTGAAGATCTTTATCCGCACCTATTTTAGCTAAAATAAGGTGGTCAGCATGTGCTGTAGAAGGAACAGCAACTTTATCTTTTCCAGCTTGCATAAACTGAAGTAAAGCCATTTGTGCCGTAGCATCTTGCATAGCAACTCTATCGGGACCGAAATCAACATAATCTTCTCCTCTTGTGAATGGCTTATCGTTAGACTGTTCCCACAAGTGAGTATAAAGTATTTTTTCTGCTAAAGTTAAGGGCTTGCCTACTAGTTTTCTTGCCTGAGCAATACGAGATGGAAATTTAGCGTATACCTCCTTTATCATGTTTATATCAAACGCCATAGATGAAATCTTTTAAGAATTATTATTCATTTTTAAGTGAAGCGAATTTACATTTTTCAATCGAGTAATCCAAGATATTATCTGTATATTGCATCGAATGAAATTAGTATTAGAAAATATTAAAATCGCCTTGAAATCAGTTCGCACAAACTTACTGCGTACCATTTTAACCATCTTCATAATAGCAATCGGCATTACCGCACTTGTTGGCATACAAACAGCCATACAGTCTATTCAGTCTTCCATCAGCTCTAATTTTGCAAGCATGGGAGCAAACACTTTCAATATTAGAAATAAAAGTGCTAGAGTTCAAATCGGACAGCAAGGAAGAAAGGCAAAGAAATTTAAAGCTATTACATTTTCGGAAGCACTTGACTTTAAAGAAAACAATGCTACAATAACCTCTATCTCGACAAGAGCAACCTCAGGAGGAATTATAAAATACAAATCGCAAAAATCAGACCCAAATATTAACGTTATGGGTGTAGACGAAAATTACTTAATCGCTTCGGGATACACACTTAAGTCTGGTCGAAACTTCAATACAGAAGAATCATACGCCTCAAAAAACGTAGTAATATTAGGAAACGAAACATCCAATATATTTTTCAAAAACGAAAGTGCAATTGGAAAAATAATTACAATTGGAGATAACAAATACACCATAATTGGAGTACTAGAGTCTAAAGGGTCGAGCATGAGCTTCGGGGGAGATAAGACCTGTTTAATACCTATTTCTAGCGCCAGACAACACTTCGGCTACCCAAACCAATCATTTACCATAAGTTGCCTAGCAAACAGCTCTGCAATGCTAGAAACATCTATTAGTGAATCCGTTTCTAAAATGCGAATTGTTAGAAAATTAAAACCGAAACAGGATGATAATTTTGACATCATCAGAAGCGACAACTTAGCTCAAATATTAATCAACAACTTAAAATACGTTTCGATTGCCGCAACCATAATCGGTATAATCACCTTATTCGGATCAGCTATTGGCCTAATGAATATCATGCTAGTATCTGTAACAGAGAGAACTAAAGAGATTGGAGTTAGAAAAGCCTTAGGAGCTACACCTACCATAATTAAAAATCAGTTTCTGATAGAAGGGATTGTGATATGCCAGATTGGAGGAATTGTTGGAATTATTTTTGGTATTATAGTAGGAAACATAACTTCCATATTTACCGGAGGAATGTTCGTCATCCCTTGGCTATGGATAAGCTACGGACTTATCATCTGTATTGTGGTAGGAATAGTTTCTAGCCTTATCCCAGCAATTAAAGCCGCCAGACTCGACCCCATAGAAGCATTAAGGTACGAATAAAAAAAGCCCACCAATTGGTGGGCTTTTTAAATATTTAAAAGGAATGGAATTAAGCTGCTACAACTTCTAGAGTTAGAATAGCTTTCACTTCTCTATGCAGTCTTACCTCAGCATCATAGACTCCAACTTGCTTAACATTGTTAAGTTTGATGAATTTTCTATCTACTGTGAAACCTAATTTCGTAAGCTCATCCGCTAAATGGTTTGAAGTAATAGAACCAAATAATTGTTTTCCGCCATCAATAGTCTTAGCAGAAATTTTAATATTTGTTCCGTTTATTGATTCAGCAATTTTATTAGCGTCTTCAATAATTTTACTTTCTTTTTTAGCTCTTTGCTTTAAATTTTCATTTAAAACTTTCAAAGCAGTTTCTGTTGCCAAAATTGCTTTTCCAGCTGGAATTAAAAAGTTTCTTCCGTAACCATTTTTAACAGCTACAACTTCATCTTTAAAACCCAACTTTTCAACGTCTTGTAATAATATCAATTGCATAACTTGGGTTTTATTTTAGCAAGTCACCAACATAAGGCATAAGAGCCATATGACGACAACGCTTGATTGCTTGTGAAACTTTTCTTTGAAATTTCAGTGATGTACCAGTAATACGTCTTGGTAAAATTTTACCTTGCTCGTTTACAAATCTCATCAAGAAATCTAGATCTTTATAGTCGATGTATTTAATACCGAGTTTCTTAAAACGACAGTATTTTTTCGCACTTCTATTGTTTACATCTACAGGTGCTAAGTATCTTATATTATCTGCCATTATGCTTCCTGTTTTTTAGTGTTTAATCTTTTTCTTCTGCTTTCAGCGTAAGCGATAGCATGCTTGTCTAACTTTACAGTTATCCAACGCATAACTCTTTCTTCACGTTTAAATGCAACGTCGAGCTTTCCTAAAAGGTCTACAGAATCGGTAACGTACTCAAACAAGAAATAAAATCCTGTCTTTTTCTTTTCGATACTATAAGCCATTTTTTTCAAGCCCCATTGTTCATCGGCAACGATTTTTACCTTGCTTTCTTTCAAAAGTTCTTTGAACTTTTGTACCGTCTCCTTCGTCTGTTCTTCAGACAAAACGGGATTCAAAATGAAAACGGTTTCGTAATGGTTCATAAAATATAGTTTAAATTACTCCTTTCTTACCTTTAAAAAAGGGTCGCAAAAATAGAAAAATATTCTCATTTAACAAAACAAATAAACAACATATGCGTTTGTTATTTGATTACTTAATACATATACTTGCGTAACAAAGCAAAAATACATGAAAAAAACATACTACTTCTCATTAGTATTAATACTAATTCTTACCATACCATCATGCCTAACTATGAGAAAGTCTGATGGCAGAATAATGAGAAAATTTAAGAAAGAAGGACTGCAAGCCCAAATAAAAACATTCGATTTTGAGGGAGCACAGTTAAGATATGTCATTTCCAAAACGTTCAACAAAGATCTTATTACGATTATATTTATTCACGGAGCCCCAGGTTCTAATTCCGACTACGAGGACTACCTAACAGACAAAGACCTCAACCAAGAAGCAAATTTAATTAGCATAGACAGACTAGGCTATGGCTATTCTGACTTTGGAAATTCACAAACATCGATAATGAAACAAGCCCAAAGCATTCAGAAGTTAATGGACAATCTGGGCACTTCTAATTTTATTGTTGTAGGCTGGTCGTTTGGAGGCCCTATTGCCGGACAAGTAGCTTTAAACAGAAGTGAAGAGGTAAAACATTTAATAATGCTAGCTCCCGCCCTTTCCCCAAATCATGAAAGATTTTTTAGAGCTGGAAAATTAGCCCAATACAATATTAGTAGATGGATGGTTCCCACTCCTTTTATAATGGCTCAAGAGGAAAAGATGGAACATGTGAAAGAACTCAAAAGACTCGAAAAACTTTGGCCCACACTTAAAGTACCTATCACCTATTTACACGGTTCGGATGACGCATTAGTACCATATGATGGAAACATCAATTTTGCTATAGACACTTTCAACGACAGCCTACTTACCACCAAAACAATAAATGGAAGCGGGCATATATTCCCTATGACTAATATGGAAATAGTTAAACAAGTTATTATGGGAATTTTAGAATAGCATAGATTAATAGTATATTTGGACAACCTTTTTAAACAAGTATATAATGCGCTATCTTTTATTGATTATATCATTAGCATCCCCTTTCCTATCTATGTCTCAATGCGATGAAGGAGAATACCTACTTACACTAACAACAACTACAGGAGAATATGCTGAAGAAATAGCTTGGACCTTGTACTCAAACGACGATTGGACAGCACAAAACGGCAACTCCCTAGCCGATTTTTCTGGAAATCAAAACTATCAAACAACAACTCAAGAAATTTGCTTGCAAAGCTCAGGCTGCTATGTCATTCATGGTACGGACGACTATGACGATGGATGGGAAGGGGGCTCGCTACAGGTAGAGGGACTCAATCTAAACGAAACATTTGAAATGAATAATGGATCAAATATTTATTGGTTTTTCGAAATAGAGTCAGACCCTTGTCAGTTAGAAATACCAGGATGTACCGATCAAAACGCAGTCAACTACGATCAGTTTGCTACTATAGATAACGGCTCTTGTATTGACTTCATAAATTTTGATCACGATAATAGCAACAGAAGGTACCTTTTGCATATCCCTCTAAACTTAAGTCCGGATGCACCTTTGGTATTTGTATTTCATGGCTACTCCGGAAACCCATTAGACATTATGAATTATTCTAAGATGAACGAAATAGCCGATGCTAACGGATTTGCGGTTTGTTATCCTGAAGGGTCAATGGATCAGAGCAACAATTTATATTTTAATGTCAATTATGACATGCATAGTAATTCTAACGTAGATGATATAGACTTCACTAGAAGCCTAGCCCAATACTTACAAGAAACACACAACCTGAGCTCAACTAAAACCTTTAGTACAGGAATGTCTAACGGAGGAGACTTCAGCTATATGCTAGCATGCCAAGCGAGCGATATTTTTCGAGCAATAGCTCCTGTAGCTGGGATGATTATGCTAGACATTTATAACGATTGTGATAATGCAAATCCGATTCCTGTTTTCGAAATTCACGGAACTCAAGATAACGTTACTCCTTACCAGGGAGATTTAAATAACGATGAGGGCTGGGGTGCATTTTTAGATATCCCATCTACTATTGATTATTTTGTTGAGAAAAACGGACTCACAGAACTAGAAATCGACACACTAGAAAACATTGACACTGATGACAATAGCTATGTTATTAGCTACGTACATTCTTCTCCAAACACAAATAACGAAGTTTGGCTATACAAAGTGAAGGGCGGAGGACACGATTGGCCAGGAGCATATGGAAATATGGATATTAATTCTAGTGAGAAAATATGGGAATTCTTTAGTCAAACTCTTAACACAGAACCAACTTCAATTGTTCAGAACAATATTACTCCATCCAAAGAATTAGTCAAGATTGTTAATCTTTTAGGACAAGAAACTAAAGAGACATTCAACACTCCCCTTTTCTACATCTATAAAAATGGGGTTGTAGAGAAAAGACTAATTATTAATAAATAGCTAGTGCTGCCAACAATACCTACGATCGATAGCAGCATTTCTTTTACATCGACTTCCCGACTTGGTAGTTGCATTGCACCTACCTTTATAGCTTGATTTAGATGGGGCTACATAATCGGATGACTGGTTTTTATGAGCATAACAATAACCATTCTCATTTTTAGTGCTGTTACCACATCTACTAGAAGTACTCTTAGCAATACCCTTACATCGCCCTGCGCTGACTGACGAACTACTCTTTGACGGCATAGAAGAAGCGCTAAAATCCCAACTACTTAGCTGTTTAGTAGACTCTAAACTATTTTCTACTTGATCATTTAACTGATGAAAAAAATCAATTCCAGTCAGATCTTCTATATAATCAACCGATACAACATAAAAACTTAGATGCGAAGTAATTTTCTGATTAGGCATTACTAATCCGACCATTTTTTGGCTTTGCTCTGAAAAAATAATTTTATAATAATGAGAGGGAACAGAAACCTCATTAGAACCTATACTAGCAAGATTATTATTAAAAACCCCTCCTGTAACAACATACATTTCTCCCTCGCTAAGAACCCAACTCCTAACAAGCGATTCTAATTTCTTCCACCCTCCTCTATTAAAAGAAGGATTTTGTGGAGACATATTAGACATGTAAAAAGATTCTGACATTGCAATATTATCATACTTCATGTCTGCTGCT
>JABAYQ010000024.1 GCA_018608925.1 Cryomorphaceae bacterium
CATCAGATTTGTGTTCTATTTTACCGTAGTCTAAAACTGCAGTTTCAAAACTCATAACTGGCCCGTTTACTTCTGCTTTTTCTGATGGAGCAACTACCTTATCTTGTGCAACAGTAGTCAAGGCTACTAAAAATGCTAATGCTAAAAATATATTTTTCATTTTAGTTTAAATTTTAATTAATCAATGTAATAACAACAAAAGTAGTAAATTATTATATTCTAAAAGCCTAAAAACTAAGCTAAAAAACTTTTAAATTTTACTAAATTTGACGACCAAGATTTAATCAATGAGTATTCCTAAAACATACAATCCAAATATTTCAGAATCCAAATGGTATGCCCATTGGATGGATAAAAAATATTTCTCTTCCACCCCTGATGATAGAGAGCCATATTCTATTGTGATTCCACCACCAAATGTCACGGGGGTATTACACATGGGTCACATGCTAAATAATACTTTACAAGATGTATTGATTAGAAAGGCAAGGATGAAAGGTTTTAATGCTTGTTGGGTTCCTGGTACCGATCATGCCTCTATTGCAACAGAAGCTAAGGTGGTTCAGAAATTAGCTAAAGAAGGTATTGATAAAAATGACATTTCCAGAGAAGAGTTCATGGTTCATGCTTGGGAATGGAAAGAAAAGCATGGAGGGATTATATTAGAGCAGCTAAAAAAATTAGGTGCTTCTTGTGATTGGGATCGTACTAAGTTCACAATGGATGATTCTATGAGTGAATCAGTAATATCTGTTTTTGTTGACTTATTTAATAAAGGATTAGTATATCGAGGAGTAAGAATGGTTAATTGGGATCCTTCGGCTCAAACAGCACTTTCTGACGAAGAAGTAATACATAAAGAAGTAGATTCTAAACTTTACTATATAACATACAAAATTGAAGATAGTGAAGAAACAATAACGATTGCTACCACTAGACCAGAAACTATTTTGGGTGATAGCGCAATTTGTGTTAACCCAAACGATCAAAGGTATTCTCATTTAAAAGGAAAGAAGGCTATTGTTCCTCTTGTAAATCGTTCTATACCATTCATTTTTGATGATTATGTAGATGTTGAGTTTGGTACAGGAGCTTTGAAAGTTACTCCAGCACATGATTTAAACGATTATCAGCTTGGAGACAAACACGGATTAGAAGTCATAGATATTTTTAATGACGATGGAACTATTAACGAATTGGGTCAGCTCTATGTTGGCATGGATCGTTTTGAAGTAAGGTCTCAAATTGCGGTTGATTTAAAAGAAAAAGGATTCCTCGATAAGGTTGAAGAGCTTAAAAATAAAGTAGGATACTCGGAAAGAACAGATGCTGTAATTGAACCTAAGCTATCTATGCAATGGTTCTTGAAAATGGAAGATTTTTCTAAGCCTGCTTTAGACTGCGTGATGAATAACGATATTAATTTTTATCCTGAAAAGTTTAAAAACACTTATCGTCATTGGATGGAAAACATAAAAGATTGGTGCCTTTCTAGACAGTTATGGTGGGGCCAACAAATTCCAGCTTACTTTTATGATGGCAATAATTTTGTTGTTGCTAGTTCTAAAGAAGAAGCATTGGTATTGGCTCAGGCTAAAAAAGCCGATGTAACGCTTGAAGACTTAAGACAAGATGAAGATGTTTTAGATACTTGGTTTTCTTCGTGGCTGTGGCCTATTTCTGTTTTTGATGGAATAAGAAATCCGGATAATGAAGAAATAGGGTATTACTATCCTACTAAAGATTTAGTTACCGCTCCAGAAATATTATTCTTTTGGGTAGCTAGAATGATAATGGCAGGTAAAGAATATCAAAAAGAAATTCCTTTCAAAAATGTATACCTGACAGGAATTGTAAGAGATAAGTTAGGAAGAAAAATGTCTAAATCTTTAGGTAATTCTCCTGACCCTATCGAATTAATGAACAAACACGGAGCAGATGGTGTTAGAGTAGGGATGTTATTGTCTTCTCCTGCTGGTAACGATTTGCCTTTCGACGAATCTTTGTGTGAGCAAGGCCGTAACTTTTCCAACAAAATATGGAATGCTTTCCGTTTAATTAAAGGATGGGAGGTTCAAGATATAGAACAGCCAGAATCTTCTAAAATTGCTATTGATTGGTTTGCTAATAAAACCAATGTAACAATTACAGAAATTGAAAAATCATTTGATCAATTCAGAATTTCGGAAGCATTAATGAGCTCCTACAAGCTTGTTTGGGATGATTTTTGCTCTTGGTATTTAGAAGCGATTAAGCCAGCTTATCAAGCTCCTATTGACGCCAAAACATACCATTCTACTATAGAAATGTTGGAGACTGTTTTGAAATTACTTCATCCTTTTATGCCGTTTATTACTGAAGAAATATGGCATTTGATTAAAGAAAGAGAAGATGATATTATTGTAGCTCAATGGCCTGTCGCTTCTTCAGTTGATACTTCTGTTTTACAGTCGTTTAATATTGGTGCTGAGGTAATCTCTGGAATAAGAAATATTAGAAAGAGCAAGCAAATCTCTAATAAAGAAGTGCTGTCGTTATCTATTAAGATTAATGGCGATTTTGATAAGTCTATTGATGTTTTGATTGCTAAGATGTCTAACTTAACTCATATCGACTATGTGGACGAAAAGGTAAATGGTGCTTTTTCATTTAGAGTAGGAAGTAATGAGTTCTTTGTGCCTCTTGGCCAAAGTGTAGATGTTGAAGCAGAGTTAGAAAAGTTGAATCAAGAATTGGTTTACACAAAGGGGTTCCTTAATTCGGTAAATAAAAAATTATCCAATCAAAGATTTGTAGATAGCGCTCCAGAGCAAGTAGTTGCAATGGAAAAGAAAAAACAATCGGATGCTCAAACAAAAATAAATATGCTTGAGAATCAGATTAAATCTTTTTCTTAATTTATTCTACAATTAACTTTTTGGTAGTAGACTTTGTTTCTCCAATTAGAGATATTAAATAAATCCCACTTTTTAAGTTGCTAGTGTTATATCTAATTGAGTTAGAATTTATTTCGATCTTTTCTATTGTTTTACCGTTAATGTCCTTTACCGTCATCACTTTGTACTTTTCTTTTGAATCAAAGTTGATAATCACAAAATCTTTAGCCGGATTTGGGTATAAATTGAATGGTGTTGTTTGTGCTTCTTGAGTAGAAACTAGACTTGGGAGAACATCATAAATACTTTCAATTTTAGTAGTGTAAATACCGGTTCCGTGAGTTCCGACCATTAGTTTGCCGTCTGATGCTCTAAACTGAATGTTTTCTACAACCACACCTCCAAATTGTTGTGCTCCTATAAGTGTCCATTCTGTATCCGTTCCTTCCAGTTTGTCTGTTGCGTAAAGACCAGTGCTTCCTCCAACCATATATAAGGTGTCATTTCCTAGTACGGCAATCTCGGCTGTTCTCATAGATGGGCCGTTGCCACCTCCGCTTAATGATTCTTCCAAATTACCTCCAACTCTTTTCCATGATTCGCCACCATTGTCAGTGAAAAACAGGCTATAGCTTTGATAATTTGAAGTTAGCACTAAAACTCTTTGATCGTTTGTAGGGTCAATTTCTATAGCCGAAATGTTAGCTTCAAAATCTGTAGGTAAATTGCTTATCTGTGTAAAGGAGGCGTCTCCAGAATTGGCATTTTCTATTTTATAAATGTATTTACCTGAAGTACCTACATAAACGGTATTTGCGGGATAGGTAGATACGTCTAAAGAAGTAATTTCTCTTTTACATGTATCCGAGAATAATTCCCACCCTTGATTGCTTCTAACTTGCGAGTTGTTATACTCAAATTGAGAAGAAGTATTGTTCCTCCAAAGTTTTTTTCCGTTAGGGAAATATAGTATGTCATCATTATTAGGATCCATAGCCAGGTAGTTTATGAATTCGTAATTGTTTGTATCTGCACCTAAAGGATCCATTCTGTTGTATGTTAAAACCTCTCCGTTCTCGTTAAGTTTCATTTTAAACAAAACACCTCTCTGAATTTGAAGATAGAAGTCTTCTTCATTGTCTGCTACTGCATTGAAGGATCCGTCTCCATTAAAAGGCATCTCCCAACTTGCTGTTTCGTCATCAGAAAGAGTTAGAAAGTTTCCATTGTCTTGAAAACCTCCTATCATGAGGTCGCTATTTCCTTTCCCTAATGTTACAGAATAAAGTTGAGTAGTTTGGTATCCGTTGTTTAGTCTTTGCCATTGATGCGGTGTGCTCAAACAGTTTGTAGAAATATGTATACCGCCATCGTTTCCGCTAAGTGCTACATTAGGGTCGGAAGGTAAAAATAATAGTTCGTGTTGATCAGGGTGATGGTCTTGGTATATGTCCCAGTTATCGTATCCATGGTCAGACCCTTGGTAATAACCACCAATTTGAGCTGTATTTGAGTCTGTGGTAAAACCGTCAGTAGATCTCCATAAGTTGGTTCCTCCAATAAAAACAACATTGCTATCGTCTGGCTTTACTTTAACTAATAGATTATATCCTCCTTGAGAATTAAAGTTGTCAAATGTGGTTGGTTGGTTTGCCGGAATGTTTTGCGATAAGTTTTGCCATACTCCACAGCTGTCAGTTCCATCGCCACATAAGTAATTATATTTCCATAACGATGTCCATGTTTGACCTTCAAAGAATGTATTTGTGAATTGACCTTCTCCTTCTGTCTCAGAACTTAAAAAATAGATTTCATTTTCGTCAGATGGATTTATCCCTATTGCAGTTCTTCCATAGACTTCAGGGAAATCAGTTGGTAAAATATTAGTCCAATTTTCTCCATCTTCAGATCGCCAAATTCCTTTATCTGTTCCGTCCGAACTTAAAGTTGCATAAACTATTCCTGAAGGACTTACTTCTACATTATTGTAATACGCTAACCCGCCACCTAACTGTCTTACCCATGTTAGTCCGCCGTCATAAGATTGGTGAATAGAGCCGTAAGTGGCAGCATACATTTCGTCTTGATCTGAATTAGAAGGGTCCAATGCAATGTTCCAGATGAAATCAAATTCGTTAAAGCCACCTGCAGCATTGTTGTCTGATGTGAAGATAGTATCTCCTCCTTCTAATTGAATTCCCGCTATAGAGTCCCAGCTTAATCCTCCATCTATAGACTTATATATTCCATTGCCATCAAAATAAGCATCGGTACCACTCGCAGAAGACCCTGTTAGTTCGCCAGTTCCATGGTACCATACGTTTTCTTTACCTTCTCTAGTATCTTGTTCAATACAGGTTACATTATGAAGTTGTAGAGGTTTTGTCATTTTAGCCCAATTCTGTCCTAGGTTAGTAGAGCGCCACACTCCTCCAGATGCACCACCTGCTAATAGTATATTTTCATCTAAGACATCTATAGCTAAAGCTCTAGTTCTTCCTCCTACGTTAAAAGGGCCTGCTGCTGTCCAGTTGAGGTTTGAGTTGTTAATATCGCTAGGAAGGTCTTTTGTGAAAGCCAATTCTTTTTTTCTGATATTTTTAGGCATCATTCCTGTTTCAGGATTTACCAATCTTTGGGTATCCCAAGCTTTTCTTGCTTTAGGTCCTTCTGAAGGGAATTGATAGATTTTGTTAAATGGAATTGGCTCTTGCTCTTTTTGGATGTAAAATAAAGTAGCAATAGCAAGTAGAATAGTTGTAGAATAAAAATATATCTTGTTCATCTCGTAAGGTTATTGGACTGCTAAGTTAATATTATTGACTAATTGTTTTGCATTTTGAATGCAATCACTCACTGAAACGCCTTTAGTGAAATTCCCAGAAATCAAGAAATTTTGATTTTTTGATTGAAAGTAGTGAATTGCATCTAGTAAATTTTGATGATTCATTTGGTATTGAGGAATTCCTTTCTTGTAACTGTAATGATTGCTAAAGTGGGGCTTCTTTTGTGATTGTATTAATTCTTTTAATTCGTTTTCTATTAATTCCTGGAGTTCTTCTATTGGAAGTTCACAAAGATGAGGTTGTCTTTCTCCTCCTACTATAACAGTAAATAGTTTGGACTCTTTAGAACTAACGTGATCAAAAATTTCGCTGTTAAATAATATTCCTAAAAAAGATTTTTTATCGCTTGCTTTTGTAAGTAAGCCAAAGC
>JABAYQ010000121.1:0-1114 GCA_018608925.1 Cryomorphaceae bacterium
ATTCTTATTTTAACGATTATATTTATTTCTTATTTACTAGATAAATTCCTGTGAAAATAATTGCAACTCCTATTAAGTGAGAATTTAAAATACTTTCTCCGTCAAAAATGCCCCAAGCTATTGCTACTATGGGAATTAGATAGGTTACGGATGAAGAGAAAATAGCATTTGTTCTTTTTACTAATTGATTGAAAATAATTAAAGCAATAGCTGTTCCGAAAATTGCAAGAATACTGATGTACATAAGAGCTGTCCAAGCTTTTGGAGCAATAGATAACGTTTCGAAAAAGTCGGTAAAACACAATGCTATTAAACAAGGTGGGCCTACCAACATAAAGGCTAATCCTGAAATATCAATAGATTTCATTTCTTGCAAATAGTTTTTTATGGTATTGAGACTAATTGCATAACATAAGGTAGCTATAATAATTAGCCATGCATAATTGCTGTTTTCAAAATTCACTCCGTTTCCAGCTATGAGCCAAACTGCTCCTAATAATCCTATACAAATTCCTATTAGATTGACGATTTTCCATTTTGTCTTAAATACGAATATGGCAATAACAAATGTAAATAAAGGAACAAGTGCGTTTAGAATGCCAATATATGAGCTATCTAAAACTGTTTGTGCTTTAGTAAATAAAAAAGCCGGAATTCCATTTCCAAATATAGCAACAACCAATAAAGGCACCCATAGCTTTTTAGGCGTAGAGATTATTTTTCTCCAAACAAATGGAATCATAACTAAGCAGGCAATAACAAGTCTTAAAATGGCGACTTCCACATAAGTGAATACTTCAACTCCTCTTTTCATTAAAATAAATGAACTTCCCCAAATTAGAGCTAAAAGTACCATTAGCCCATAATTGATTATTTTTTCAGAATTATTATTCATTTATAATATTTTAAGCAAAGATATGTTACTATTTTTGTAACCAATATAAAAAACCAAAATGAAAAATTATTTTTTCTTATTTATCTTGTCCTTAGGTTTGTTTGCTTGTCAAAATAAAACCCAAGAGAAAACAGAGCAGACTACTATTCTAGAAGCTGATGCAACTGCAACTATTTCTATAGATGGAATGGTATGCCAGCACGGATGTGCAAAATATCT
>JABAYQ010000121.1:1124-5926 GCA_018608925.1 Cryomorphaceae bacterium
GCTATGGAAGGAGTAAAAGATTGTCAAGTAAGTTTCGAAAATTCTTTAGCTACTATTAGTTATGATAATAGCTTAATAAGTGAAGTTTCGATGATAGATTTAATTAATTCTAGCAAAGACAGTATTTACACTGTTACTAATGTTGAAGTAGAATTGATTAAAAACATTAAAAAAGAAAAAATCCAAACCCACTAAATTGTATGCAGACCTATTCCAGATTATTCGTTCGTTTTAATTGGTGGGCATTAGTATTCATATACCTTGTTATATGTGCCGGCACATTTGTTAGAACTACTGGAAGTGGAATGGGATGCCCTGATTGGCCAAAATGTTTTGGTCAGTGGATTCCTCCAACGGAAGAAAGTCAGGTGCCCGATAACTATGAGGATGTATTCTCTCAAAAAAGAAAACAGAAAATAGAGAAATTTGCTTTTTATATTTCTGTTTTAGGGCTTGACAAAACAGCTGAAAAATTAGTTAATGATCCGGAATTGTCTAAGGAAGAGCCATTCAATGTGGTTAAAACATGGACAGAATACATTAATAGATTGTTTGGTTTTGCTGCAGGAAATTCGTTGTTAATTTTATTTCTTTGGATTTTCTTTTTTTATAGGAAAAACAAAACACTTCTTATTTTAAGTCTTTCTAACCTAATTTTTATCGCTTTTCAGGCTTGGTTTGGCTCTATTGTAGTTTCTTCTAATTTAGTGCCGTGGACCATTACTGTTCATCTGTTTTTCGCATTGTTAATAGTAGCAATACACATTAAGCAAATTAATTTAATAAGTCCTTCTCAGTCAATCAAGATTCCTTTTGAAAAATGGATGTACATTATTTTATGGGCTTGTTTTTTAATTACAGCTTATCAAATGTTTTTAGGTACTCAAGTTAGAGAATCGATTGATCATTTAACCAGACAAGGAATAGGTAGAGAGGAGTGGAGTGGCTATTTAGGATTGTCATTTTTTATTCATCGAAGTTTTTCTTGGTTAGTTTTATTACTATTAACCATTCTTTTTTATGCAAACGAAAAAAGAGCCAAATACAAATCTATTAGATGGCTATATGTTGTTTTAATTATAGAGCTAGCTTCTGGAGTTTTCTTGGCCCATATTGATTTAGTAGGCTATGTGCAGAATGCTCACTTAGTCTTTTCTACTATTATCTTCGGAATAATGACCATGTTGGTTATTCGAAGTAAATCTTTAAAATCCATCTCTTAATGGCATAAAAAAAAGCGATTTCGTTAGAAATCGCTTTTTTATTTGTTTCAATCCAATGTTACATCATACCTGGCATTCCACCACCCATTGGAGGCATAGCAGGATTGTCTTCAGGAATATCAGCAAGAACACATTCTGTTGTTAAGAACATACCAGCTACAGATGCTGCATTTTCTAATGCAACTCTTGTTACTTTGGTAGGGTCAATGATTCCGGCTTCAAACATGTTTTCGTAAATTTCTTTTTTAGCGTTGTATCCAAAATCGTTTTTACCTTCTTTCACTTTAGCAACCACAACTGATCCTTCATTACCAGCATTTGCAACAATCTGACGAAGAGGTTCTTCTATCGCTCTAGTGATTATTTGAATTCCTGTATTTTCATCTTCATTTTCTCCCTCTAGTTTAGAAACAACAATAGATGCTCTCACTAAAGCAACTCCACCACCAGGAATAATTCCTTCTTCTACAGCAGCTCTAGTTGCATGAAGTGCATCATCGACTCTATCTTTCTTTTCTTTCATCTCAATTTCTGAGGCTGCTCCAACATAAAGAACTGCAACACCTCCAGCTAATTTAGCTAAACGTTCTTGTAGTTTCTCTCTATCATAATCAGAAGTAGTAGTCTCGATTTGAGCTTTTATTTGGTGTACTCTAGCTGCAACATTGTCTTTGTTGCCAGCGCCATTAACAATAGTAGTATTGTCTTTGTCGATAGTAATTTTTTCTGCAGTTCCTAGCATTTCAAGAGTAGCGTTTTCTAATTTGAAGCCCCTTTCTTCAGAAATTAAAGTAGCTCCAGTAAGAGTTGCTATATCCTCTAACATTGCTTTTCTTCTGTCTCCAAAACCTGGTGCCTTTACAGCTGCAATTTTTAGAGCACCTCTCATTTTATTTACTACTAAAGTAGCCAATGCTTCTCCATCCACATCTTCAGCAATAATCAATAATGGTTTTCCTGATTGAGCAGCTGGTTCTAGGATTGGTAAAAGATCTTTCATATTCGAAATTTTCTTGTCGAATAATAAAATTAAAGGAGTCTCTAAGTCAACTAACATTTTATCTGCATTAGTAACGAAATAAGGAGATAAATATCCTCTGTCGAATTGCATTCCTTCTACTACTTCAACATAGGTATCTGTTCCTTTAGCTTCTTCAACAGTAATAACTCCTTCTTTTTTCACCTTGCTAAATGCAGTGGCAATTAAATCACCAATGTTATTATCGTTATTAGCAGAAATAGCTCCTACTTGCTGAATTTTCTCTATGCTATCTCCAACTTCTTGCGATTGCGATTGTAGTTCTTGAACTACAACTTTAACTGCTTTGTCGATACCTCTTTTTAAATCCATTGGGTTTGCACCTGCAGCAACGTTTTTCAATCCGTTAGTAATGATAGCTTGTGCAAGAACGGTTGCTGTAGTAGTCCCATCGCCTGCGATATCTGCTGTTTTAGATGCTACTTCTTTCACCATTTGAGCACCCATATTTTCAATGGTATCTTTCAATTCGATTTCTTTTGCAACAGTAACACCATCTTTTGTTATGGTTGGTCCTCCAAACTTTTTGTCAATTACAACATTTCTTCCTTGAGGGCCGAGTGTTACTTTTACAGCATTTGCTAGAGCATCTACACCTCTTTTTAGTGCGTCTCTAGCTTCAATGTCAAATTTAATTTCTTTAGCCATTTTTCTGTTTTTTATATTATTGCAAGGATATCAGATTCACGCATAATCATGTAATCTTTACCTTCTAATTTAAGTTCTGTTCCTGAGTATTTACCGTATAAAACAGTATCTCCAATCTTAACCGTTAATGGCTCATCTACTTTGCCATTTCCAACTGCTACAATAGTACCTTTTTGAGGTTTTTCTTGAGCTGTGTCTGGTATAATGATTCCCGATGCAGTTTTAGTTTCTGCTTGTGCTGGTTCTACAAGAACTCTGTCGCTAAGTGGTTTTATATTCATTTTATATACTTTTTGTTGATTAATAAAAAAGCTTTATGCACAAACTGTGCCATAAAGCTTTTTTCTATTATGAGATGACTTTTTTTCAGACTCACCATTTAAACTGGTAAGATGATTGGTAAAATTGTCAGTTATTCTTCTAATGTTTCTATTTGTGGAAGATCAGGAATTGCTTGAGCAGGGATAGTTGCATTTTCTATTTGTTCTTTAGCAATTGATTGGTCACCATTGGTATTGTCACCTCTAAAACTAATTACGTTTGAAAATAAGGATAAAACCAATAGAGCAATAGCAAGATACCATGTAGCTTTTTCTAAAAAGTCAGCTGTTTTTTTAACTCCCATTACTTGGTTTCCGCCACCAAAAGCAGCTGATAAGCCTCCTCCTTTAGGGTTTTGTACTAAGACAACTAGCACTAATAAAATACAAGTTATTACAATTAAGATAGGAAATAGATACTCCATAATTATTTCGTTTTAAGCGCAAGCTTATTAATTAATTCAATTTGGGTTGCAAATAAAGAACTTTTTTGGGGATATTTCAAGCTTAGTTTTAAATAAGCTTCTTTGGCTTTGCTATATAGTCCTTGTTCTACGTATACTTTTGCAAGAGTTTCGGTAATAAAAGAAGGATTTTCAACTACACTTTTCTTAGCATTTTCTGATGGAGAGTAGAATGCTTCCTTGTCCATCTTTATTCTTGGATTTTTCTCAATAAATTGATTAATTAAATCAATCTGACCATCTATTTTGCCTTTTGCTCTATTTGGCTTTATAGTTTTAGTCTTAGAAAGTTGTAACCATTGGTTAAAAGTATGCCTTTCGTTTTCAGGGAAATTGATAGGTTCTCCTATTTGTAGTTTTTGCTCAACAGTCTCTTTGTCAACCTTTTTTACAGGTTTTTGTACTACAACATCTTTTCTTTTTTGTTGGCTAATTAAATGAAATAATCTTGTTCTGTCTCCACAATTACTTGCAGCGATTTTAAGTTGATTATTAAAAAATATACTATTGCTATCCCTAAGAGATTTGACATATAACAATTGAGTTGTCTGACAAAAAGGATATAAATCTACTAATTGTTTTAGCTCATCGATAGTCGATTGATCCATTTTCTCTGGATGAGAAACCCACTGATTATATTTTTCTTTTGAAATTACCAATTTGTTAAAGCTTTATTGAAAATATCCTCTACAAGTTCTTGGGCTATTTCTTCTAATAATTGTTGTTCTACTGACGATAATTCTTGAGTACTTGAATAGTCTC
This sequence comes from Cryomorphaceae bacterium, assembly GCA_018608925.1. GTDB lineage: Bacteria > Bacteroidota > Bacteroidia > Flavobacteriales > UBA7312 > JABAYQ01. Next base: position 5,581 of record JABAYQ010000121.1, read on the forward strand.
TGAATCTTGAGAAATTAGCGTGGTAGTTAAATTCGTCGTCTTTTGTATTGGTGTATTTTACTTTTACAGTAATCGTCAGTCTGTTTTGAGCAGCTGTTTCATCTGCTTGTATCGCTATTGGTTTTAGACTGTAGGAGGTAACTTCACCTTCAAATTGTAAATCGCCATTGTTGGAGAAAATAGACAAACTAGTTTCGTCGTTAAATTTGTCTTTAAGAGTTTCGCTTAATAAGTTGCTCAAAACTGGCGGTGATGAAGGCGCTAAAACACTAAAGTTTGAAACACTTACAGAGTTTATTTCGCTTGAAATAGAAGCTCCTGTAAAAGAATATATTCCACACGATTG
>JABAYQ010000076.1 GCA_018608925.1 Cryomorphaceae bacterium
TCCGAATCTCATTCATTTAATGTTCATTATGCACTAAAAGCAAATAGCAACAATGAAATATTAGATCTAATAAAAGAGTATGGACTTGGGGCAGATTGCGTAAGTGGAAACGAGATTTACAAGGCAATGGAAATTGGTTTCGAAAACCAAAAAATTATGTTTGCAGGAGTAGGAAAAACAGACCAGGAAATAGATTTTGCATTAGAAAAAGGAATCTTTTGCTTTAACTGCGAATCAATTGCTGAAATTGAAGTAATTCAACAGATTGCAAAAAAGAAAAGAAAAACCGCAAAAATTGCAATCCGAATTAACCCAAACGTAGTTGCCAACACACATCATTACATTACGACAGGAATTGAAGAGAATAAATTCGGAATCAACAAATGGGAATTAGAGGAGGTAGTAGAAACAATAAATAATTCAGATTCTATTGTGCTAATAGGCTTACATTTTCATATTGGCTCACAGATCACAGACCTAGCTGTATATAAAAACTTATGCGTTAGAGTAAACGAGTTTCAAGAATGGTTTGAACAAAGAAATATTAATGTCTCTCATATAAATGTTGGAGGTGGGTTAGGAATTGATTATAGCGACCCTCTATCAGAACCTATGAGCGATTTTAAAAGTTATTTTAAGCTGTTTAAAGATCATTTAGAGCTAAGAGCAAATCAACAATTACATTTCGAACTAGGACGCTCTATAGTAGGGCAATGTGGATCTCTAGTGTCAAAAGTTCTATATATTAAAAAAGGAATAAAAACTAAATTTGCGATTATTGATGCCGGAATGACAGAGCTAATAAGACCAGCCTTATACCAAGCTAGCCATCAAATAATTAACATTAGTAGCGAAGATAAAAACACTCAAAAATACGATGTTGTTGGGCCAATTTGTGAATCTTCAGATTGTTTTGGAAAGCAAATTAGTCTACCAACTACTGTTAGGGGAGATTGTATTGTAATCTTATCCAGTGGTGCATACGGACAGGTAATGTCAAGCCAATATAACCTAAGAGAATTAGTAACTGCTGTATACTCTAAAACACAATAAGCTGATTTCGTTTGCGTTAAAAACTACATAAACCAATTTATTATGTTAAACTTCTGTAAGACAATACTTAAAAAGGTAAGTTTCGACAAAACCTTATTTCGAAAAGAATTAAGAAAATCTATTTTGATGCTTCAAAAAAAGGAAATAATTGCCTTTAAGATATGGTGTTTATCTTGTTTTGGGAATCATAGAGACGTAATAATTGAGGTTTTTGAAAATAGCACTTACTAAAGATCAAATAAACTACCATTTTGACTATTAGGCTTCACACCTAAATGGTGATAGGCCTTGTCGGTCGCTTGCCTTCCTCTAGACGTACGCATTAAATAGCCCTCCTGAATCAGGAATGGTTCGTAAACTTCTTCAATAGTTCCGCTTTGCTCACCCACAGCTGTTGCTATGGTAGTAATTCCTACCGGTCCTCCTTTAAACTTCTCAATTATTGCAGAAAGTATTCGATTGTCCATTTCATCCAACCCATTAGCATCTACATTAAGAGCGTCTAAAGCATGATCTGTAATAGAAAGGTTAATTGATCCATCTCCTTTCACTTGGGCAAAATCTCGAACTCTACGAAGCAATGAGTTAGCTATTCTTGGCGTACCTCTACTTCTTCTAGCAATTTCGTTAGCAGCATCTTTAGAGATAGATACATCTAAAATCGAACAAGATCTATTAACAATTGTCGATAAGACAGAGGATTCGTAATACTCTAGTCTGGAATTAATTCCAAAACGAGCTCTTAAAGGAGCAGTAAGTAAGCCAGAACGAGTAGTCGCTCCTATTAAAGTAAAAGGATTTAATTGAATTTGGACTGCTCTAGCGTTAGGACCACTTTCAATCATTATATCAATCTTATAGTCTTCCATGGCAGAATATAAATATTCTTCAACAACGGCACTCAAACGATGTATTTCATCAATAAATAAAATATCGCCCTCTTCAAGATTTGTTAGTAGGCCGGCTAAATCACCTGGCTTATCTAAAACTGGCCCAGAACTAATTTTAATCCCAACCTCCATTTCATTAGCTATGATATTAGAAAGAGTTGTTTTTCCCAAACCTGGAGGTCCATGCAGTAAAACATGATCAAGAGGTTCTCCCCTCATCTTAGCTGCACTTACAAATACTTTTAGATTTTCAACTACACTGGGCTGGCCACTAAAGTCACTGAAATCTTTAGGCCGTAATGCCTTATCTATTTCCAATTCCTCGTTTGAGAAATTTTCCTTTTCTGGGTCTAAATGCTCGTTCATCAAAAACAAAGATAAACTAAAATATAGGAATCAAAATAACAAGCTCACATCTTATTATAACACAAAAAAAAGGCTTCATCTAATAGATGAAGCCTTTTTTACAAGAATTAAATAGAAGGTGTTTAGTGTTCTTCCTCGCCTTCTTTAAGTGGTATAATTTGTGAAACGAAATCTTCATCAGCACCCGGCTTACTGTAATCGTATGCCCATCTGTGAACTTCAGGAATTTCTCCTGGCCAGTTACCATGAATTCTTTCCACTGGAGTTGTCCATTCAATCGTATTCGATCTCCAAGGGTTTTGAGGAGCATCTTTACCTCTAAAAATACTATAGAAGAAATTAAAGAAGAAGAATAGTTGGGCAGAAGCCCCAAGTATAGCAAAAATTGTTACCAACTCATTAATTTCTAACAAACCTTCAAACATTGGAAACGATGTATTTGTATAATACCTTCTTGGCACACCAGCCATTCCTATAAAGTGCATAGGGTAAAATACTCCATATGCAGAAATGAATGTTAACCAGAAGTGAGCATAACCTAAATTTTTGTTCATCATTTTTCCATACATTTTAGGGAACCAGTGGTAAATACCAGCGAACATTCCGAAAATTGCAGAAAGCCCCATCACAATATGAAAGTGAGCTACAACGAAATAAGTATCATGAACATTAATATCTAAAGCGCTATCACCTAAAATAAGTCCTGTAAGACCACCAGAGATAAAGGTAGAAACTAAACCAATTGAAAATAACATTGCAGTTGTAAACTGAATATTTCCTTTCCATAAGGTTGTGATATAGTTAAATACTTTCACAGCAGAAGGAATAGCAATTAATAGAGTTGTAAATGTAAATACAGAACCTAAGAAAGGATTCATTCCAGTCATAAACATATGGTGACCCCATACTATGAAAGATAAAAATCCGATTGCTAAAATAGATCCTACCATTGCTCTATATCCGAAAATTGGTTTTCTAGAATTCGTAGAAACAATTTCCGATGTGATACCTAGTGCAGGCAATAAAACGATATATACCTCAGGGTGACCTAAGAACCAGAATAAGTGCTGGAACAATACCGGAGAACCTCCTGTTTGAGTTAACATCTCTCCTTGAATCATTATATCGGAAAGATAGAACGCAGTTCCGAAACCTCTGTCAAAAATTAAGAGTAATACAGCTGAAAGTAAAACTGGGAAAGATAAAACTCCTAAAATAGCGGTAACTAAAAATGCCCACATAGTAAGTGGCAATCTAGTCATTGACATTCCTTTGGTACGTAAATTCAAAATCGTTACTATATAGTTAAGACCTCCTAACAGAGAAGAAACTACAAATAAAGACATACTAACTAACCATAGAGTCATCCCTAAACCTGAGCCTGGCATTGCTTGAGGCAAGGCACTTAAAGGGGGGTAGATTGTCCATCCAGCTGCAGCAGGCCCTGACTGTATGAATAACGAAATTATCATTATTACAGATGACGTAAAGAAAAACCAATAAGACAACATGTTTAAGAAACCCGAAGCCATATCCCTTGCTCCAATCTGTAGTGGAATAAGAAAGTTAAAGAATGTACCACTTAATCCTCCCGTAAGAACGAAAAATACCATGATAGTTCCGTGGATAGTTACTAAGGCCAAATACATATTAGGATCTAGAACACCAGATGGTGCCCACTTACCTAAAAACATCTCCAAAATCGGAAATCCTTCTTCTGGCCATGCTAATTGCATACGGAAAAAGATAGACATCATAACGGCAATTACACCCATTACCATTGCAGTAATTAAAAACTGCTTGGCAATCATTTTATGATCTTGACTAAAGATATATTTTGTTATAAAAGTTTCTTCGTGATGATGTTCGTGATTTGACATAATAGCTACTTTATTATAAACCTAAATTATTGTGCACTTACTAATGATTGGAACGTTTGCTGTTCGCTCAACCATGCATTATATTCTTCTTGTGTTTCTACAATTACTTTAATCTGCATATTGTAGTGAGCAGCACCACAAATTTTATTACATAATAAAACGTAATCAAACTCTACTGGCTCTTCTCCTTTCTTAGCTCTTTCGCTATTAACTAGTTCCATACGCTCGATCATTTCTTGTTCTTCACGAATTTCCTTAGTTGTTTTTATGGGAGTAAATGCAAATTGAGTGTTCATTCCAGGAACGCAATTCATCTGCACGTTAAAGTGTGGCATAAAGGCAGAGTGAATAACATCTTGAGATCTAAATCTCATTAAAATTTGCTGACCAACTGGTAAGTGAATTTCTCTTACTACTTTATCATCAAATGATAACGTATCATTAATGTCCACTCCTAAAGTGTTAACGCCGCCAATTGAAGTATAGTGAGCATTTCCTAATTGATTATCTGCTCCAGCATATCTAGCTGTCCAGTTAAATTGCTGAGCATACACTTCAATTACTGTAGCACCTTCAGTATCGGGAACCATTGTTTCGTTCCATGTTCTTAGACCAAACAAGATAAGTGCTGTTAAAACAACTGCAGGAACAAAAGTCCAAAGCAACTCTAGCTTATTATTATGGGTCTGAAACAAGGCTGTGTTTCCTTCTCTTCCTCTATATTTGTAAGCAAATACGAATAGTAGAGTCTGAGTAATGAAAAAAGTAACCAGGATTAATATTCCTGTAATATCCCATAAGGTTTTAATTCCTTGACCGTGTAAAGTTACCGCATCCGGTAAAATCAAATGACCCCATAATTTGAAGGAATATCCTACAAAAGCGGTAAATCCTAAACCAACTATTAGCAAGGCTAAAGCGTTGTATTTATTATCTTGATCGCTAACTGGTTTATCAGATGGTTTGTTTAGCTTAGAAGCTATCTCAAAGATTCTAACTATCTGAACAATTCCGATTAGGACTAATGCTACAATTAAAAAGCTTAAAAAGGTTGTCATACTGGGCCTCGTTTATTTTTATAACTTATTACTATCTATTAAATATGGTGATGAATACTTTCATCAGCGTAAGGGTGATTTTTTACAAATAATGGTGCTTTTGTTAACGCATTGTGCACTACTAAAAGGAATAAACCAAGGAAAGACATAAACATTCCTATTTCAATGTATCCAATATTCCAATGCTCACCAATTGTTCCTGGAGCTACTAATAGGTAAATATTGAACCAGTGACCCATTAATACTATTACACCAACAGTTACTATGTAATTAAAATTTCTTTTACCATCTCTACTCATCAAAATAAGTAATGGGAAGATGAAGTTAATTACAGAAGTAATCCAGAAAAGGAAATTATAATTATCCCAACGTGCTAGGTAATAGGTTACTTCTTCCGGAATATTAGAATACCATATTAACATAAATTGAGAGAACCACATGTAAGTCCATAATACACTAAAAGAAAAAATCCATTTAGCTAAATCATGAATATGATTTTCATTTACATATTCTAAGTATCCTTTTTTCTTCAAATAAATAGACATAATTGCTATCATCGTAAAACCGGTAACCCCCATACTTGAGAATACAAACCATCCGAACAAAGTACTAAACCAGTGAGAATCTATAGACATAATCCAGTCCCAAG
>JABAYQ010000037.1:0-4477 GCA_018608925.1 Cryomorphaceae bacterium
CGAAACTTGTAATGATAATAACGCTACTGTTTTAGCTAATGTTTCAGGTGGTACAGCTCCTTATTCTTTGAGTTGGTTAGGCCTTAATGAAACAACAAATTTTATAGATTCTTTAGCTGGCGGATTTACTTACACATTAGAAGTAACTGATGATTTAAATTGTGTAGTAAGCTTTGATGAATTTGTTCCTAACGTTTTCCCGGTTACTATTAATTCGATTAATAAATTTGATCTTAGTTGTAATGGTGCTGATGATGGCCAACTAGAAATTAATGTTTCAGACGGAACATCTCCATATACGTATACTTTGTTTTCTGCAGGCGTTCAGCAATATCAATTTATTTCGAATAGCTTAATAGATACTTTAACTGATATCGCTCCAGGAGACTACACAGTACAGGCTCAAGACTTTAGTGGTTGTGTTTATAACTGGCCTTCCGTAATAACTATTGACGCTCCTGACTTATTGACCGTAGGAATAGATTCCCTTACGACTACTTTCGATCTAGTTTGTAGTGGAGATATTGATGGTGAAATATTCCTTAACATTTCAGGAGGAACACCATATTCAGGCGGTTACTACGATCTGTTTATTAATAATCCTTTCTTCTCACAACAAGTTTCTGTTGATTCTATTACAGGCTTAATGGCAGGAACATATAATATGACTGTTCAAGATGCTAACGGATGTTTAGGTACTACTTCTCACACTATAAACGAACCAGACCAGTTAAATGTAAGCTCTGATGTTTCTAATGTTTTATGTTACCAAGAGTCTAGCGCAAGCGCATTAATATATATTGAAGGAGGTGTTTCTGATTACATCTTAACAACGGTTTCTTCAGACCCAATGATTTCAGCTCTTTCGACAGATACTTTTGAAATAACAAATTTGAGCGAAGGTGTTTACTTCTTTGACATTGCCGATCAAAACGGATGTCAGTCATTGAACTATTCTATTAACGTAACTCAGCCTAACGAACTACAGGTTTTAAATACAAGCTCTACACTAGAATCTTGCTTAGGTGGTGATGCAACCGCACAGGTTAATCTTACGGGAGGTACGACGGATTATGTTTTCTTATGGACTTATGATTCTGACTTTCAGCAACCTATATTGTTGCTTGACGGAAGCTTGAACCCTACTAATCAAACTGCAAGTCCTGAATTCTTATCGCAAGGCTTACATTATATTCATATTTGGGACTTTAACGGATGTTATACTTATGACAGTGTAGCGGTAAATAGAGCAACTAACCCAAGTTTAGATTTACTTGGCACAACTAATAATTTATGTCATGACGACGAGCAAGGTCAAATAACAGTTAACGCTACTCAAGGAAATCCTTTTTATGAGTACTCTATAAATGGTGGTGTTACATGGCAATATTCTCCTGTTTTCGAAAATTTAGGAGAAAACATATACAATATAATGCTTCGTGATTCTCTTGGTTGTTCGGATGATATTGAGAATGTAGAAATAACGGCTCCAGATCCAATATCTATTATAGTAGAAGCTCAAACCGTTAGATGTTTTGGAGACAACAACGGAATGGCTGCAGTAACCAATGTTTTTGGAGGAACTTCAGAGACAGGAGATTATAGTTACCAATGGCAAACTTCTGACGGAATTAATTTATGGCCAGCCAATCTTTCTGCTAATTCAGCAAATGTAAATAGTTTATCAACTGGCTCTTACCAAGTGTTAGTAGAGGATGATAACGAATGCAACACAGTTTATTCTCCAGTTGTAATTGGCGAACCTCTTGAAGTTAATGTTGATTTAAGTATTATTTCTGATTTTAATGGTGTTGAGATTTCTTGTAATGATGCTAGTGATGGTGTTATTATGGCTATTGCTTCGGGTGGTACAGGAGACTTTACTTTTACTTGGACTAATGGAGTGAATAATTTAGAAATAAATACAGCAGCAACTTTTGATACTCTATTCTCTCAGCCACAAGGAACTTATTATGTTTTTGTTGCAGACGAAAATCAGTGTTCTAATTCCAATCAAATTAGTATTTCTGATCCAGAACCAATCTCTGTTGATTTTGAAGATATAATTAATATACGTTGTGAAGGAGAGGCCGAAGGAAGCGCAAATGCTATTTGGACTGGAGGTCTTGGTTTCGGAACTTACAATGTTATATGGACGGATTCTGATAATAATACTCTTTCTTTAGTAAGTCAGGTTTCAAATCTTGACACAGGAACTTATATGGTTAATGTAACCGATAACAATGGTTGTTCTTCGTCTAATGAAATCATAATTGATTATTCTGAGTTATTTCAAATTACCAATACTACAGATACTGTTTTTGTAAGTTGCAATGGTTCTATTGATGGCTCTTTTGATTTCCAAGTTGAAGGTGGATGGTTCCCATACACACACAGCTGGAATGATCCTCTAAACCAACAACAGTCTACTGCTTATGGTTTAGCGTCAGGTAATTGGTATTTAGATGTTATTATGGATGGAAACGGATGCGTTGTTTATGACTCTGTATTTGTTGATGAGCCATCGCAAGCACTGACAATACTGAATGTTGATGTAGATGGTGCCGACTGTTTCGGGGAAAACTCAGCTTCCATTAATTTAGAAGTTGAAGGAGGTACTGAAGACTATCAATTTGCTTGGGTTGGTCCTGGATATGTTTCTACTAATCAAAATTTATCAAATATTGGTGCTGGAATGTATAGCCTTACTGTAACAGATGCTAGTGGCTGTCAGGCTTTCGGAAGCTACCAGGTAGATGAGCCAAATGCGCCGGTACAAATTGTTTCTGTTAATACTACAAATGTAGATTGTAATGGAAACAATACAGGTTCTGCTTCAATAGTTTCGATTACAGGCGGAACAGGTGCTAGTCAAAACTTTATTCAAGATTGGGGAGGTTTCAACCCTAATGAGTTAATAGCAAATCCTTACACTGTTTCTGTTACCGATCAAAACGGCTGTCAAGATGAACATGACTTTATTATTTATGAACCAGATGCTTTACAGGCTGATGTAGAAGTTATAAATGAGAATTGCGAAGGTCAAAACGGACAAATTATAGTTCATGCAACTGGTGGTGAGTTATTTGATAACAATCTTTATAATTATGCAATCTCTCCTAATTATCAATCTTCACCTAACGATCAAGCTGATATTGATGTTAATTTCCCTTCACCAGGAGAATTAGCAGATACTATATTTACAATGACACTAACCGATAAGAATGATTGTGAATTTATAATAGAAAACATTGAAGTTCATGCTGCTAGAATATTTGATTATAACGCAAGTATTGATGTTTGTTATGGAGATACTATTGAAGTAATTACTAAATACAACGAATTTATAAACTATGCTTGGAGCTTAAACCCATCTTCTCAAGAGTTTGAATTGTTTGATAATTCTATTACAACTGTTGTAAAAGAGAATTTAACAGTTACGGTTAGTGGATCAGATGCTAGCGGATGCGTATTCTCTGATGAAATGGAAATTAATCTTGTAACTCCGGATGTAAGCGTGGGTGATGATTTAGCAATTGTTAGAGGGGAAGAGATTACTTTAACAGTTGTTCAAGGTGAAGAACCATTTACATGGGATAATTTAGAAACAACAAGAGATATAATTGTTAGTCCAATTGTTACAACATATTATTCTGTAACTGCTTTAGATACAAGTAATGGATGCTTCGGTTCTGATACACTAAGAGTTTTTGTTGGTATGAATGAAGGTTTCACACCAAATGGGGATGGATATAATGATTTTTGGCAAATTGATTATTTAAATCAATATGAAGGAGTTCATATAGAAATATTCAACCGATGGGGAAGCAGGTTGTGGCAAGCTGATGCTCCAAACATTGAAAATTGGAATGGAAAATATAATGATGAAGACTTACCAGTTGGGACATACTATTACATAATATCATTCCCTGACGGCTCAAATAAAGAACCTTTAACTGGTCCGGTAACCATAGTAAGATAATAAAATGAAAAGAAGTATAATATTCATATTTGCCTTGTTGATGATAGGTGGTGCTACAATTGCTCAACAATTGCCTCAGTTCACTAGTTATCAATTAAATCCGTTTTCTTATAATCCTGCTTTTGCTGGTGTAGATGGGACCACTCAAATGAATGCACTTATCCGTAATCAATGGGCTGGTGTAAACGAAGCTCCTGAAACCAATGTTTTAAATGCTTATGGATTACTCCATAATGAGAAAATGGCAATAGGAGGTACAGCATTTAAAGATGCAGCCGGACCTGATAGTAGAGTTGGTTTGTCGGCTTCTTACGCTTACCACCTTAAAGTGTCTGACAAAATGAACCTTTCATTAGGTTTATCTTTAGGCTTATTGCAATACAGGTTAGACCATACGGTTATCATTCCTTTTGATGATGGTGATCCTATTTTTAATTCAGGCATACTTTCTAGTGTAGTTCCTACAGCATCTTTTGGAGCTTATTTACAAGCTCA
>JABAYQ010000037.1:4487-5873 GCA_018608925.1 Cryomorphaceae bacterium
ATTTTTATGTAAGTTTTGCAGCTCCTCAAATTTTGTCTAGTAGTTTTAATGTTACTGATGATTTAGATAATGGCTTGTTGTTTGGCGGACTAACCAATCATTTCTTTTTAGGTGGTGGCTATATTAAAGAATTAAGTAGTGACTTTGATTTAGAACCTTCTATTCTGTTAATGTACGCTCAACCAGCACCTATTGTTATAGATGTAATGACTAAGGTTATTTACAAAGATTATATCTGGTCAGCAGTTTCTTACAGGCTTGGAGATGCACTTTCGTTATTTGTAGGTTACGATATTAATGATCAGTTTTATATTGCATACGGTCATGACTTTGTTACTTCTGAACTTTCTTCAGCTACATCTGGTAGTAATGAATTTAAGTTAGGTTTTAGATTTCTTAAACCAGAATAAAAAAACCTTCTTATAAAAGTATAAGAAGGTTTGTATGTCTCAACAATAAATGCTAACCAAAAACAAGTGTTACGACAGGGCAAATTTAATGCTTAGTAATAACCATCAACAAAGCTTATAATTATCTTCTTAACAATAATTTGTTAGTAGACGGCTAAGTTTAGTAATATAAAAACGAAATGCTAGGATTTGTTTTAGCTTTTTTTGTAGGAGTAACGCTGGGTTTGTTAGGCGGTGGGGGCTCTATTCTTACACTTCCAATTTTAGTTTATTTTATGGGAGTAGAACCTTCCAAAGCTACCGCATATTCTTTATTCATTGTAGGGGTGTCTGCCTTAATTGCTACCCAACGATTTTATGTTAAAAAATTAATAGACTTTAAGGTTGGACTGTTCTTTGCAATTCCATCTTTTGTAGGAGTATATATTGTCAGAAAGTGGGTAGTTCCTATAATTCCTGATCCGTTTTTTTCGATTGCAAATCTAGAAGTTAGCAAGGATTTATTTCTATTATTATTTTTCGCTATTATTATGCTTGGCTCTGGTTTTTCAATGCTTTTTTCTAAAAGAAAAAATAAATCATTTCTAAAGAAAATAAATTATTATTTAATATTAGTCGATGGTCTTTTTGTTGGAGCTATCACGGGTCTGGTAGGAGCAGGAGGAGGTTTTTTAATTGTACCTGCTTTAGTGTTGTTAGCTGGCTTAGACATTAAAAAAGCTATTGGAACTTCCTTGCTTATTATTTCTTTTAAATCTTTGTTAGGATTTACTGGAGATCTAGGGGCAGAAATGGATTGGAATTTGTTACTCGTTTTCACTTCTACTTCTTGCGTCGGAATTTATTTTGGAATTTATATTTCTAAATTCATTAAACCAAAAAGCATTAAAAAATATTTTGGTGTTTTCGTAGTGCTAATTGCATTTGTAATTATTTTAAAAGAGGTATTATGGTAAACAAAGGAAGTAAATTATAT
>JABAYQ010000091.1 GCA_018608925.1 Cryomorphaceae bacterium
ATAGTTAACAAGGCAATAGACAGAGAATTGAAAAATCAATCAAATCTAGAAGTTGAAGAGTTAGTTAAGAGAGTGCTCAAGAATTTATAATATTTTTGCTTGCTTTAAGATTTTCATGTTGTTGAGAAATACGCTTTTTTTATCTGTTTTTATTTGTTGCTTGGTTGGGACTAAATTCTCTTTTTCTCAGTCACTAAATGATACGTTGCCATATAGTTTTGACTCTCAACAACAATGGCAAAATCCTCTTGAAAACTCTAATAGTGGGTTATTCTTAAGCAACCCTTCTGTTTTAAGTCCCCAAGTTGAATACGATTCCGAATCTGGAAATTATTTCATTAATCAGAATAATAAAAATTTCAGAATTTCGAACCCTTCTTATTTAACTTTTGACGAATACAACGATTATAATTCTGACCAGCAAAAACAAAGTTATTGGAAACAAAAAATTTCTAGTCCTTCCTTAAAAGACGAAAACACCTCTAAAGGGCCATTAAGTATTGATATAGGAGGAGAGGTCTTTGATAAGATATTTGGAAATAGTTCTGTAGATATTCGTCCACAAGGTTCTGCAGAACTAATATTTTCTGTTAAACATAACAATACTAAAAATCGAAGTATTCCTATTGACCAACAATCCACTACAAGTTTTGATTTCAAACAGAAAATTCAAATGAATGTAATTGGAAAAATTGGCGATAAACTTCAATTAAACACAAATTTTAATACCGAATCTACCTTTAATTTTGACAATAAAATAAAATTAGAATATGTTGGAGAGGAAGACGAAATAATTAAGAAAATTGAATTAGGTAATGTAGGCCTTCCATTAAACGGAACATTAATAACTGGTTCTCAAAGTCTTTTGGGGGTTAAGACTCAATTGCAATTTGGTAGGGCAACCGTTACTACTATATTTTCTAAGCAAGAGAGTAACTCGAAAGTGATTGATGTAGAGGGTGGTGCTCAGACTACAGAGTTTGATCTTTATGCAGATCAGTACGAAGCTAATAAACACTTTTTTCTAAGCCATTATTTTAAGGAACAATACGATCAAGCACTAGAGCAATTGCCTTATGTAAATTCTCCAGTAAATATTACTAAAATAGAAGTTTGGGTAACCAATAGAACGGGAACGGTCGAAAATACCAGAAATATTTTGGCTTTTTTAGATTTAGCAGAAAGCCAACAAAACATATATAATACCGACTTATTTTTTGCTAATCCTGGTTTTATTTATCCCGATAATCAAAACAATAATTTGTATGAGCAAATGTTGTCCGAAGGAGAATTGTTAAGAAACCTAAATCAACTTTCTAGTGTTATTACCCCAAGCTCTTACCCAGATTTTATTGGATCACAAGATTTTGAAAAAATAGAAAGAGCAAGATTGTTAAGCGCTTCGGAATATACCTTACACCCTCAATTAGGGTATATTTCTTTAAATAGCGTTATTGGTCCTGATGAGGTTTTAGCAGTAGCATATCAGTATACGATAGGAGGCCAGAGCTTCCAAGTAGGGGAGTTTACCTCTAATGGGCCTAGTGCACCGAACTCTCTTTATCTTAAATTATTGAAGAATATTAATTTTTCTCCTCGTCTTCCTAACTGGGATTTGATGATGAAAAATATTTATTCTTTAGGTGCATATAATTTGAGCCAAGACGAATTTTATTTAGACATTGTTTTTGAAAATACTAGAGACAATGGTGCTATTACCAATTATATTCCTGATGGAAATATTAACGGCCAACCTTTGATTAAGTTATTAGGATTAGATCAATTAAACTCCCAACAAGAAGCACGATCCGATGGTATTTTTGACTTTATTCCAGGCCTAACTATTATAAGCTCTAATGGGAGAATTATTTTTCCTGTTCGTGAGCCTTTTGGTCAAAACTTAAGAGAACAGTTTACGGATACAGATATTGCCGACATTTATTCTTACGACATTCTTTATGACTCGACCTTGAATATTGCCCAGCAATTTCCAGAGTTTAATAAATTCCGATTAAAGGGAACGTATCAGTCGGAATCAGGCTCAGAGATATATTTAGGTGTTTTATCGGTTGAAGAAGGTTCGGTTGTTGTTACCGCAGGAGGAGTAAGGCTAGAAGAAGGAACCGATTATACGGTTAATTATGGGATGGGAAAGGTTACAATAATTAACGATGGTATTTTGCTGTCTGGTACTCCTATTCGAATTGCCGTCGAAAGTAATTCGTTTGGCTTAACACGAAAAACACTTATTGGTACTCATGTAGATTATCGTGTTTCCGATGATTTTATGCTAGGAGGGACTATTCTAAATTTAACAGAACGCCCCTATACTAAAAAGGTAAATACAGGTGAAGAGCCAATTTCAAATACTATTTGGGGTTTAGATGGTACTTATCGTACTAAGTCAACTTTATTAACTAAAATCGTTGATAAAATCCCTTTTTTAGATACCAAAGAAGAATCTTCAGTTACTGCTACCGCTGAGTTTGCTCACCTTATACCGGGTCACCAAAGAGCGGTAGGTAAAGAGGGGACGGCTTATATTGACGATTTTGAAGCAAGTAGTACTGGTATTGATATTAAAAACGCAGGATCTTGGTTTTTAGCAAGCATTCCTAATGATCCGGTATTGTTTCCAGAATCTCAATTGCCTAATCAGGCTCCTAGACTTGGAAATTTGGCTTCCGGTTTTAATAGAGGACTTCTATCTTGGTATAGAATTGACCCTACTTTTTATAGAAATACATCTACTTCTCCAGCACATATTCAAAATGATTTAGTGCAACTTTCCAATCATACAGTGAGAGAGGTTTTAGAAAAAGAAGTTTTCCCAAATAAAGACCCTCAGTTTTCATCTCAGATTTCTAATATTCCGCTATTGAACATTAGGTTTAACCCTTTAAAAAGAGGACCTTATAATTTTGATGTAGATGCCATAAACAATAATGGAGAGCTTCTATTTCCTGAGTTGAGGTGGGGTGGGATTATGCGAAAAATTGAATCTACCGATTTTGAAACTCAAAACATTGAGTTTTTAGAGTTTTGGGTAATGGATCCTTTTAATGCTGACTCTGAGAACCAAACTGGAGGAACTTTAATACTAAACCTTGGTAATGTTTCTGAGGATGTTTTGAAAGATGGTTTCAAGAGTTTTGAAAACGGATTGCCAACGTCAACGGTTATAGAAAATATAGACACAAGCAGTAGTGTGTGGGGATATATGCCTTCCACATTTGCTTTAACCAATACGTTTGATGTTCAGGCTGAATCTAGATCTTTTCAAGATGTAGGTTACGATGGCTTAAGGGATATAGATGAAAGAGCATTTTTTGATAGTTCTTATGTTCAAAAAATTGTAGACAAGTTTGGTAATACAAGCCAGGCTTACCTAAATGCTTTTCAAGATCCTGCTGGAGATAATTTCCAATATTTTTTAGGAGAAAATTTAGATGTTCAGCAAACGTCCATATTAGATAGGTATGAATACTTCTCAGGTATTGATGGTAACTCAGCATTACCAAATCCTACTACCACATCTTCTACTTCTATCCCAAACACAGAAGATATAAACTTTGATAATACTCTGAATGAATCAGAAAGTTATTTCCAGTACGAAATTCCAATTTTTCCTGGGATGGAAGTTGGAGAAAGTTTTATTTCAGATATCCAAGAATCGGATATAACTACAGTAGACGGAAGTACTAAAACTATTAAATGGTATCAATTTAAAGTGCCAGTTCAGCAACCATCTAAAACGATTGGTTCCATTAGAGATTTTAAATCTATTCGATTTATTCGAATGATAATGAAGGACTTCGAAGAGCCAGTGACCTTAAGAATGGCAAGTTTAGAATTAGTAAGGGGAGAGTGGAGAAGATATAATTTTGACCTTTCTACTGAAGGAGAATACGTTCCTAATGACAATGAAAATAACACCATTTTTGATGTTTCAGTAGTTAATATTGAAGAAAACGGAGAACGTACTCCTGTTCCTTATGTTCTGCCGCCAGGAATTGAACAAGAGATAGACAATACTACAACCTCAATAAGAAGGCAAAACGAACAATCTTTGGTGTTAAAAGTCTGTGATTTAGAGGATGGGGATTCTAGAGCAGCGTATAAGTCGTTTAATAACGATTTCCGTACTTATAAAAGGCTTAAGATGTATGTGCATGCCGAAGCTTCAGGAGTAGATGAGAGCTTATTGAATGACAATGATTTACATCTTTTCATAAGATTAGGTACTGACTTTAATAATAATTTTTACGAATATTCTATTCCTTTGAAGCTAACTGCATGGGGCGCCTCTAAGCTAGATGACGAAATTATTTGGCCAATCGATAACGAAATAGATATTGCATTCGAAATACTTCAAGATGTTAAGAAATTAAGAAATAAGGCAGTACGAGACGGACTTCTAGAAAATTCTAGCGAAATCTATAAGAGTTATTTGGGTGAGAGTATTGTAAGTGTGGTTGGTAATCCCAACCTTAGTCAGGTTAAAACTATTATGCTTGGGGTTAGAAATCCGAAAAAGGGAAGTAACGATCAAAGTAACTTTGCTGATGATGGATTGTCAAAATGTGGAGAGATCACCTTGTGAACTTACACATCATTGACCATTCAACGCAAGAATTAATGCAAGGTTAGCTGATTTTGCCAATGTGAATTTTTCTGGTAGTATGAGTACAGTTGGTTTTGGAAGTATTGATCAATCATTGAACAATCGCCAGAAATACGATGCATACCAATACGATGCCTCTTCCACCTTTGCATTGGGTGATTTCTTTTCTGAAAAAGCAAATCTAAAGATTCCTTTATACATCGGAATGTCCGAAGCAATACAAAACCCTCAGTACAATCCTTTAGACCCAGATATAACATTAAAAGAGTCTCTAAACGAATTGCCAACACAGGAAGATAGAGATACTTTAAAGTCTATTGTTCAAGATTTCACAAAAAGAAAATCTATAAACTTTACCAATGTAAGGAAGGCTCAATCTAGCGATAAGTCCAAAAAAGCAAGGATATACGATGTAGAAAACTTCTCTTTGACCTATTCCAGAAATGAGTTGACTTCTAGAAACATTAGTTTAAAAGAAAGAACAACCATAGACACAAGAGCTGGATTGACCTATAATTTTTCGTCTGCTCCAAAAAACATAAAGCCTTTTTCTAAAGTCAAGTTGTTTAAGAATAAGTACTTCAGATTGCTTAGAGATTTTAACTTTTACACAAGACCAAAGTCTATTTCCTTTCAAACTGATTTAAACAGGTACTATAATAAAACACAATTTAGAAATATAAATTCTAATTTTGTTTTAGATCCTTCTTACTCTAAAGGCTTTTTATGGAATAGGAATTATAGCGTTAAATACGATTTGACTCGAACACTAAAAACAGAGTTTAAAGTTAGAAACTCTGCAAGTATAGATGAGCCTTACGGGGAGATTTCAAAATTGGATCCTTTTTATCAAGAAAAAAGAGATACTATCTGGAATAACCTAATCAACTTTGGAAGACCTACTATTTATCATCACGATATTAATGTAAGTTATAATGTGCCGATTAATAAATTTCCTCTTACTAATTGGATTAGTCTAACTACTAAATACTCTGCTTCCTTTGATTGGATTGCAGCACCTGTTGCTATTCAGAGATTTGGAAATACTATACAGAACAATAACTCTAAGCAAATTAACTCGACTTTTAATTTGACTCAACTTTATAAAAAAGTACCTTATTTAAACAAAGTAAATAAAAAGCTAAACTCTCAAAATCGACCAGGCAGAAATGGATCAAGAAATGCTATTATTTTGCCTCCAGATCAGGATACAGTAAGATTAAGTTTTAAAGACTATTTAGAC
>JABAYQ010000162.1:0-2819 GCA_018608925.1 Cryomorphaceae bacterium
GATTAAGACTCCTGCTGAAGTAGGTGAAGTTACAGGTTACCCTTATTTGGTAGATGTGGGTTTACCATTTGACACGGATGTTTCTTCATTCGAAATTGATAGCATTAAATTGGTAGATGTTTTAGGCTTACCAGAAGGAATGTCTTTATTCTACTCTGAGGCTAATGCAACTTTTATGGGAGATGCTGTAGGGTGTGTAACTTTATACGGAAATACTACACCTGAAATGATTGGTGTTCACGAAATTACTTTTATAATTAATGGTTGGGTAAGTGTTCCTGCAATTGGGGTTATTGCTTTAGAAGACGTTGGTGACTTAGAAGAAATTACAGGATACAAATTTATTGTGAGCGAAGAGGGAACAGCTTCTGTTGTTCTTAGTAAAAATACTGGATTTCAATTGAACCAAAACATACCAAATCCGTTTAGTTCTAATACAGAAATATCTTTCCATAGCAACAAGAATGAAAAAATTAATTTCCTTGTTGTTGATCTTTTAGGAAACACTATAGTAAATAGAAATATTGATGCTGTTTTTGGAATCAATAAAATCAGCTTAAATAGCAATGAATTATCTTCAGGACTATTCTTTTACAGCATTTCGAATGGTGTAAATACTCAAACGAAAAGAATGTTAGTAGTTAAAAAATAATGTCTTTTAAACTTACTATTTTAGGATGTAATTCTGCTATACCAACTACAGAAAGAAAACCTACCGCTCAATTACTTAATGTATCTGAGCGGTTTTTTTTAATTGACTGTGGAGAAGGTACACAATTGCAGTTGCGTAAGTATAAGTTTAAAATGCAGTCTATTCAGCATATATTTATCTCTCACCTTCATGGAGATCATTATTTTGGATTAATCGGATTGATATCTACCATGCATTTATTAGGTAGAGAAAAAGAGCTTCATATTTATGCTCCTCCAGAGTTGAAAGATATTATTTACATGCAATTAGGAGCATCGAATACAGAGTTAAGATATCCTTTATTTTTTCATTCCTTCGGATTCGAATCTTCTCAAGTTTTATTAGAAAATAGTAGTATAACTGTTTCGACGATACCGCTAAATCATTCGATACCATGCTGTGGTTTTCTTTTTAAAGAAGCTCAACAAGATAGAAGGATGAGAAGAGAAAAGTTAGAAGAGTACAATATTCCTAACTATTCGGTTCCTAAAATTAAAGCTGGAGGAGATTTTGTAATGGAGGATGGTACTATTATTCCTCATTTGGAATTAACAAGGAGTGCTCAAAAAGCTAGATCATTTGCTTTCTGTAGCGATACTTCCTATCACGAACCAATAATTGATCAGATAAGTGGGGTAGATATTTTATATCATGAAGCTACTTTCTTAAATGATTTGAAGGAAAGAGCATTGCAGACTAAACATTCTACAGCTAAAGAGGCCGGCACTATAGCCTTAAAAGCTAATGTAGGTAAGTTAATCATAGGTCATTACTCTCAACGCTATCATGATCTTGATCCTTTGTTAGAGGAGGCTCAAGCAGTTTTTGAAAAATCTTTTTTAGCAATTGAAGGAGAGACTCACGAATTAATTAGAAGTTATGATTCTGATAGGGGATAGTGGAAGCACTAAAACGGATTGGAGACTTATTGATGGACAAGATATAAGTATTCTGCAATGCCAAGGACTCAATCCTAACACTTGTGCTGATTCCCAAATTTCGACTTCCATTTCCGATCTTTCTTTAGATTTTTCTTCCATTAGCAAAGTGTATTTCTTTGGAGCAGGTTGTGGTTCTGTTATTAATCAGGATAGGATGAGAAAATTGTTTGCTATTTTATTTATTAATGCTGATATACACATACACTCGGATATGCTAGGCGCTTCCATTGCAACTAAAGCCAGTGAAAAAGGTTTGGTTGCTATTCTAGGAACTGGCTCAAATATTTGTTTTTATGATGGTAAAGAAATCTCTCAAAAAAACAGAAGTTTAGGTTATCTGCTAGGAGATGAAGGAGGTGGTAGTTATTTAGGAAAGTTGTTTTTAACACTCTATTTAAACGGTCAGTTAGATTCTTCTATTTGTGAGAAAATGAAAAAAAGTCCGACACAAATCATGGATGATTTATACTCTAGCACTTCTCCAAACAGATATATGGCTTCTTTTTGCCCTTTTATTTTTAGGAACAGGTCTCATCCTCAAATTTCTTCTATTATATGTGAAAACTTCACAGCATTTTTTGAAAAATATGCGATTCGATATGATGAAAAAGAAATTTCTTTTTGTGGTTCTGTAGCATATTATTTTAATTCGGAGTTAAAGCATGTTGCTAGTCAGTTTGATTTCAATGTTTCCCTAGTGTTAGAGAATCCAATTGCTGCTCTTACTTTATTTTACAAAGTTGAGTAGAATTATTTTATATTTGTTGATATGAAAAATCTACTTTATTTAATACTAATCTTTCCTTTTCTTGCATTTGCTCAATCCAATTGCATCTTGTCTGTAACATACGACCAGTCTAATTTAGTTAACGGAACATCTGAGTTTAAATGTGTTGGTGATTTTGTTTTCGACTTTGAAGTTGATGTTTTTCCTGCTGATACACCCTATACTGTTTTGCTAACAAAAGATGGTGAAGTTTTCGAGAATGGAACTTATAGCTCTATAAATAGTCAGTCTCCAAATATTTTTGTTTTTGATTCTTTGTTGTATGCTGGGGTTTACGAATTACGATTGATAACCAGTAATAATGACACTTGCTACCAGAGTTTTACTTTTACTGATCCTGTTTCGGTTGATTATGATATTAATGTTACTTCACCTATTTCTTGTGATACTACTGCTCAAA
>JABAYQ010000162.1:2829-5716 GCA_018608925.1 Cryomorphaceae bacterium
GCCCTATCACAAGATTCTTTTAATATCGAAAATTTAAGTTCTGGATTTTATTCCTTCTCAATAAATGATACTAACGGATGTATAACTAATGTGGGAGAACAAGTGCCAGTAGAGATTGCTCAAGGAATTTTAGCAATGGATTTGAGTGTAGATATAAACAATGTGATAAGTGTTTGTGTTAGTGGTGGCCTTTCGCCTTATCAGTTCGTATTAAACTCTGATACAATAACTACTAGCCAGTCTTGTGTAGATTACCAGCTTTGTGCTGGAAATTATGAAGTAGAGGTAATTGATAGTCACAATAATGGTCAGTGTACCGAATCTATTACTTTTGAAATTGAGCCAATAGATGGTTTTATAGGGCAGCTTACTAAAGAAGTAGAAATAATAAGTGGTGGTTTACCTCCTTTTAGTTATTCTTGGAGTTTAAACGGCGATCTAGTCGATGGTGAGAATGATTCTATTTTTAGTTCTTCTTTTTGTCCTGGTTTTTACGAATGTAGGGTTGTTGATAATCTTGGCTGTACTAAAGTTTTAGATATTACGATTAATGAAATTGAATTAAATGTATCTGATGATAATATTGATTGTCAGGATTTAAATTTTAATTCTGTAGAAATTTCACCTGAAGGGGGTACTAGTCCTTACCAAGTTATTTGGAGCAATCAAGAGACTACATTTTCCATAAGTAATTTAAGCCCTCAGGTTTATGTTGCGTCCGTTACCGATTATCATAACTGTTTGCAAGAAGGTCAAATTGAGATTCCTGTAATTACGGATAGTTGTTTGTACAATGCGTTCAGTCCTAATGGAGATTTAGTTAATGATATTTGGAGTATTAACCCTTCATTCTTGTTTGAAAATTCCGAAGTAACTATCTATAATAGGTGGGGTAAAAAGATGTTTTATTCTTTGGGCTATAAGTCAGCTTGGAATGGTAAAAACGATTCTAATGTTGATTTGCCAGAGGGAGTTTACTTTTATGTAGTCAGTCTGAAAAATGGTTTTGATAACATTAAAGGGAGTATATCTTTGTTAAGGTAGTTTAAGCCTCTATCGGGCTAGCAGGATATTTCTTAAGCCATGTCAATTGTCTTTTGGCGTACCTTCTGCTATTTTGTTTAATTAATTCTACAGCTCTTTCTAATGTGTGGTTTTGGTCTATAAAGTCAAATATTTCTTTATAACCTACTGTCTGTAGTGCGTTGAGGTTTCTAAATTCGTTAAGAGATTTCACCTCATCTAACAAACCATTTTCCATCATCATATCAACTCTTTTGTTTATTCTTTGGTATAAACGTTCTCTATCCATTGTGAGTACAAAATATTTAATATTGAAGTCTCTTTTTTTAGTTTCCGGACTTTTAAAGGAAGAGTAAGTCTGATTGGTTTGGACGCATACTTCCAGACATCTTAATAGTCTTTGTGCATTTTCTTTGTCAACTTGTTGGTAGTAAACCGGATCCATTTTTTTAACTTGTTCTTTAAGCCACTTTATTCCGTGTCGATCATAATCTTCTCTTAACTTAGTTCTTGTTGATGAGCTTATGTCAGGAAAAAAGTTTAGCCCTTTGCATATAGCATCAATGTATAGTCCTGATCCTCCTGTAAGTATTAGTTGATCATTGGTTTTAAATAAAGATGTGATTTTTTCTATGCCCTCTTTTTCAAACTGACCTACATTGTAGTTGTCGTGTATGCTTTTATGATGGATAAAATGATGTTTTACTTCTTTCAATTCTTGATTGGAAGGTACGGCAGTGCCAATACTCATTTCTTTGTAAAACTGCCTAGAGTCAGCAGATACAATTTCGGTATTTAATTTTTTAGCCAGTTCGATACTGAAAGCAGTTTTTCCAATAGCTGTTGGGCCAATAACTACATTTAATGTTTTAGTACTCATTAAACTCTTCAAATTCGTTTAAATCGCCATCATAAAATAAGTCGTTCTCTTCTCCGTCTTCGTCTTCATTGTCTTCATTTTCGGAAACAAACTGTATAGATGGAGCGTCTAATGGCATTTCGCCAAACTTCAAGACTTCCTTTGCTTGTTGGCCTTTTTCATTTTCTGTAATTTGTTCGACAGTAATCATGAATCTCCACAAGAGTAAAAAATCATTTATGTAAAGCATCTTTGAATCTGGCGATTTAAAAACATCTTTTACTTTGATTTGACTCATTTCCGTTATGCTGTCATCCATTGATACAAGAGGGATTTCGTCTTCTTGGCTCCAATCATCATCTGTGAAATAAAATGCTGCCATTTCTCCTTCGCTAAGCTGAAAAGAGTGCACTATAATTTGATGAAATAACATTAAACTATCGTTTTCGTCAATTTCAATTTCTCTAAATACATCTTGTTTGTGGTCTAGCACAATGCTAAATTTTATTCTATTCATTTTTTATAGGTTTTAATCCGATTTCTATTCCTATCTCAGTGATTAATTGAATGGCTTGTTCTTTGTTATTTTCTATTTTACCATCAAGTATTGCTTCTTTAATTGCTTTTTTAATTTGACCGACATGCCTTCCTGGTTTGATTCCGAAAAAGTCGATTATTTCTTGTCCGTTAAGTGGAAGAGTCATGTTTCTAATTTGGTCTTTTTCTTCAACAGATTTTATTTTTTTTCTGACTAATTTGAAGTTTTCTAAATAGCGTTTTACTTTCTCTATGTTTTTTGAAGTGATGTCTGCGTCACATAGTGTCATTAAGTCATCAATGTCATTTCCTGCATCTGACAATAGTCTTCTTACGGCTGAGTCTGTAACAATTGCTTTTGATAGAACAATAGGCCTTAAATGCAGTCTTACCAGTTTCTTAACATATTTCATTTTGTCGTTAAGGGGAAGCTTTAATTGTCTGAAAATAGAGGGAACCATTTTAGAC
>JABAYQ010000135.1:0-1949 GCA_018608925.1 Cryomorphaceae bacterium
TTCTTCTGTCGTATTGTTATAACTCCATACGTGATTAATTCCTATTAGTGTGTTAAGTTTAACTATCGCTTCGTTAGCTGTTAAATTATTAAACAAAGTCACATTGTTTGGGTAGGAAGCATCCTGATCTCCACTGCAAATACAAGTCGGAACTTTAGAATCATAATTATAGTCGTTGGTGATTGATGGTATCCACGAATTAAAAGGAATTATTCCTGCAAACGGATAAATAGCATTTAAGCCATGTTTAAATGTTTCTTGGCCATTGCAAGAAAAGCCTGTAAGAAATACAGATGTAGTATCAATATTATATCCTAAATCTATAATTGTTGTATCTATTGAGTTTGATATTATTTGACCGTTAGTACCAGAGATTTGATCTCCCATAAAATCCGGACATAAAATAATAGCATTTAATGAGTCAGATATTTCAATTAGACTGTTTCTGAAGCTTATTGCATCTCCACCACAGCCATGAAGGGCTACAATTAATGGATAGCTTTCATTACTGTCATAATCATTAGGCACGTAATATTCTAAGCTATGATTATTAGAATTAAATGTGATTGTTTTCTGGAAGCTTCCAACTGTTTGAGCGCTAACAAAGAGTAGGCTAATGCAAGTGCAAGTTAAAAATAAAGTGATTTTTTTCATGGTGCTTTTAATTAGTGAAAGTATAATAAAGATAGGTGGTGATTAGTAAGTAGGGTGTTTTCATGTAAGAACAGAGTTTAAGATTTCTGCAATATAAATTTAAGAAAAAATTTCAACAAAACTATATTGGCTCTTTGGATGGTAGCCTCTTACTAGTTCACCATTTCTTTAAAAGTAATTTTTAGAGCTAACAATTTCTTAACACTTCTACTCTTCAATTTAACTTTTAATTAATATTCCCCTAAACTTTACTTTTTATTGAGGTTTTATGTTTGTGACATCAAAATGAGTAGTCACTATGGTACAAAATTTTGAATAAAAAAGTATTAATTATTTATAATTTATTTAATGAAAACATTCGAGAAAATATTTTTAGGATTTGCTACACTAACTTTAGTTGCTTGTGGTGGTCAGGAAAAATCGTCAAATCAATCTCACTTAAGTGGGAACATTAAAATTGATGGATCTTCCACTGTTTACCCAATTACAGAAGCTGTTGCTGAAGAGTTTAGAAATGTACAACCAAATATAAATGTTACGGTTGGAGTTTCTGGAACTGGAGGAGGTTTCAAAAAATTTATGAGAGGAGAAATTGATATTAACGACGCTTCTCGTTCCATAAAATCTAAGGAAGCTGATGCTTGTGCTGAAATTAATATGGGTTTTGTAGAACTATCTGTAGCCTATGACGGATTAGCTGTTTTGGTAAATCCTGAAAACGATTGGGTAGACTTTTTTACAGTAGACGAATTACAAAAAATATGGAATCCTGAAGCTCAAGAAACAGTAATGTACTGGGACCAGGTTCGTGAAGGATGGCCTCACGAAGAATTGCACTTGTTCGGACCAGGAGTAGCATCAGGAACCTATGATTATTTTGCTGAAGCTATTTGCGGTAAAAAAGTAGGTACTCGTGGTGACTATACTGCATCAGAAGATGATCATGTTTTAGTTCAAGGAATTGCAACGGATAAAAATGCGTTAGGATTTTTTGGCTTAGCTTATTATGAAGAAAACAAAGATAAATTAAGGTTAGTTGGTGTTGACAACGGAGATGGTACAGTGCTGCCATCAATGGAGACGGTTAGTAACGGAACGTATGCGCCATTGTCACGACCAATATTTATTTATGTGAGTAGCGCTGCTGTAGCCAAAAAAGAGGTGAACGAATTTGTAAACTTTTACCTAGATAGCGCTCCTTCATTGGTTTCCGAAGTAGGCTATATTCCTTTACAGGATAATGAGTATGCAATAGAAAAAGAAAAATTTAATGCTTTTTCTGGCAAATAGTTTTT
>JABAYQ010000135.1:1959-5708 GCA_018608925.1 Cryomorphaceae bacterium
AATAAATATCCGGATAGCTTTTGCTATCCGGATATAATAATTTATAAAATGAGTAATAAGAACACAGAAAAAATTATTGAATGGTTGTTGAGGTTAAGTGCGCTTGTAACTGTTCTTACAACCATTGGGATTATATGGGTTTTACTGTCTGAAAGTGTATCTTTTTTTCAACAAGTTTCCATAATAGAATTTTTGACCGATACACAATGGACACCCCTGTATAAGGATAAACATTTTGGTATAATGCCTTTAGTAAGTGGAACTTTACTAACCACCTTTATAGCTGTTTCTGTTGCCTTGCCTCTTGGCTTGGTTATTGCTATTTATTTAAGCGAATATGCTCCTAAAAAGTTTCGTAAAACCGTAAAGCCCTTGTTGGAAATTCTGGCAGCTGTACCAACTGTAGTTTATGGTTTTTTTGCTCTTATGGTAGTTACTCCTTTTTTGCAGACTATTATTCCTAACCTTTCTGGCTTTAACGCTCTTTCTGCAGGTATAGTTATGGGGATAATGATTATTCCTTTTGTTACTTCTTTTAGTGAAGACGCTTTGCAAGCAGTACCTAAATCATTAAAACATGGCGCTTTTGCCTTAGGTTCTACTCGTCTGCAAACTTCTTTTAGAGTGATGGTTCCAGCAGCGTCTTCAGGTATTGTAGTATCGGTAATCTTAGCCTTTTCAAGAGCTATTGGGGAGACCATGATTGTTGCTATTGCTGCAGGTCAGCAGCCAAGACTAACTGCTAATCCCTTAGTGCCTATAGAAACAATTACTACCTACATTGTTCAAGTAAGTTTAGGAGATGTACCTCACGGATCATTAGAATATAAAACCATTTTTGCAGCTGGGATGACATTGTTTGTTTTCACATTTATACTAAACAATATCAGTTTTTGGATAAGAAAAAAATTCAGAGAAAAATATGACTAATTCTAGAAAAAACAGATTAAAAGATAAGGGATTCGAATACTTAGGTGTCGCTTGCTCTCTATTCGGATTAGTAGTATTAGCCATTTTTATTGGAGATATCTTGGCGGATGGTCTTTCTAGAATTGATTGGGATTTTTTAAAAAGCCTTCCTTCTAGAAAACCAGAAAAAGCAGGAATCTTTACAGCCTGGACAGGCTCTTTATGGATTTTAGTTTTCACAACTATTATTGCTTTCCCCTTAGCTGTTTCGGCAGGTATTTATTTGGAAGAATACGGAGGTAATGGCCGATGGTCTTCATTGCTAGAAGTAAATATTTCTAATTTAGCAGGTGTTCCTTCTATTATTTATGGGTTGTTGGGTTTAGAAATATTTGTGCGTATTTTTAAAATGGGCAATAGTGTTTTAGCAGGAGCATTTGCTTTGGCTTTGCTTATTCTGCCTATCATTATTGTAGCAACAAGAGAAGCGATTAGAACAGTCCCTCCAAGCATTCGTGCGGCTTCTTATGCATTAGGAGCAACTAAGTGGCAAACCATCTGGAATCAGGTTTTGCCAGCTTCTATGGGGGGTATTTTTACAGGAGTGATACTGGCTATTTCAAGAGCTGTTGGAGAAACTGCTCCTCTAATAATTGTAGGGGCTTTGGCATATGTTCCATTTGCTCCATCTTCTCCTATGGATGAGTTTACAGTAATGCCAATCCAAATTTTTAATTGGGTATCAAGACCACAGCATGGATTTACAGTAAATGCAGCAGCAGCAATTATAATATTATTATTAATCACCTTTGTTATGAACGGAATTGCGGTTTATTTAAGAAACAAATGGCAAAAGAAAATTAACTGGTAAAAAATGAAAATGGATAACCACATTTTAGAATCGAAATCCGTCAACGTATATTATGACGATATGCACGCTTTAAAGAATATTAGCATGAAGGTGGAAGCAAACAGTGTAACGGCTTTAATTGGCCCTTCAGGCTGCGGAAAATCAACCTTTTTGAGAGTCTTTAACCGTATGAATGATTACATCGAAGCTTTCCGAATGGACGGAGAGGTGTTGATGGAAGGAAAAAACATTTATCATAAAAAAATGCAAGTGGATGAGCTTAGAAAATCTATCGGAATGGTATTCCAAAAGCCAAATCCTTTTCCAAAAAGCATTTTCGAGAATGTAGCTTATGGTTTAAAGATTCAAGGGATAAAAGACAAAGAATTTATTCAAAATAGAGTAGAAAAATCTTTGCAACAAGCAGCTTTGTGGGATGAGGTTAAGAGTGATTTAAATAAATCAGCTTTAGCTCTTTCTGGTGGTCAGCAGCAACGTTTGTGCATTGCTCGTGCTTTGGCGGTAGAACCTAGAGTTTTGTTGATGGATGAACCAACTTCTGCTTTAGATCCTATCTCAACTGCTAAAGTAGAAGAATTAATAAATGAGTTAAAACAAAATTATACTATTGTAATTGTTACTCACAATATGCAGCAAGCTAGCCGACTTAGTGATTATACAGCCTTTTTCTATATGGGTGATTTAATCGAATTTGGCAAAACAGAAGAAATTTTCAGAAATCCTAAAGTGGAACGAACTCAAAACTACATTACCGGTAGGTTTGGTTAAAATTTAAATTTATGACACAGTTAGAACAAGAATTAAAAGACCTAAGAATAGAGTTGCTAAATATGTTTATAGCAGTAAATAAGCAATTGCTTAAAACTGAAAAAGCATTTTTCGATTTTGATAAAGATATTGCTTATGAGGTTTATAATGCAGAAAAAAGAATTAATGCTTTAGAATTAAAAATCGATAGAGATTGCGAGAATATTCTTGCCTTATACTCGCCAGTAGCTGTCGATTTACGCTTTGTATTATCGGTTTATAAAATCAATCACGAGTTAGAGCGAATAGCAGATATTGCGGAAGGTATTTGTAAATATATAAACGGATTATCTAAGCCCTTTCCGTCTAAAGCTGTAGAAGATGTTCGTATTGCAGAAATGTTTATTCAGTGTAAGTCGATGATGGAGGATGTAATAGTAGCTTTCGAAAATGAGGATACTTCTACTGCCAGAAAAGTATTTAAAAAAGATGAATTTCTAAACGAAATTAATGAAGGAGGAAGTGCAAACATCATTAAAAATTACAATGAACAAGATGCTAAATCTTTGTTCTTCTTATTGTCTTGCGTTCGAAAGTTAGAGAGGGCAGGGGACTTAAATAAAAATATAGCTGAAGAGCTCATTTTTTCAATTGAGTCTAAAGTTGTAAAGCACCAAAAGAAAAAGTAAAATCTGCTATTTCTGACTAGCAATAGATTTTTTATAAAAGAATATTTGAGAGCAAATAAAAAATAGTAGCATAGTTGCTAATGAGAGCCATTCCAATACGCAAACTAATAATATATTTGGTCGGTCTTTTAGTGTTTCCAGCATATTTTGGTCTAATTGCTGAAATTCTATGATGTTTGCTAATAAAGATACAGACATTAAAATACTCGACATCACAAAGTATTTTGGAATATTCTTTTTATCAAAAAATAAGGCGTAAATGTTGAAAGCTAGTGAAGCGAAAAAGCACAGGTAAAAAAAGATAATTGCAGAAATAATGTGCATTACTATTTTGTCCATCGAAAACATTCCAATACAAATTGCAGAAACACCTATTAGCACAATAATTATGGTAAAAATATTTTTTATCTTTTTTACAGATTCTGGCAATATTTTTAAGTAGTAATAAATTAAAAATGGTGTTCCAATAATTAAGCAAATATTAAATAGGAATGCTTTTTCAGAACATTGGTATTGGCCTAACTCTGAAATAA
>JABAYQ010000016.1:0-2002 GCA_018608925.1 Cryomorphaceae bacterium
CAGATAATTCATAATCTCCGCTTGATAAATTATCAAACAAATTTTGGTCTTGCAGTACTCCTCCATCTATTTGATATTGAAAAGGAAATACACCACCATTAGCTGACAAGCTTATGGCACCATCACTACCATTAAAACAAGAAATATTTTGAGTCTGATTTGAATTAATTCCTAAAGTTAAAGCTTGAGGCTGAAAGACTTCAAACAAACTATCGATCATGCAACCATTATCATCAACTACTTCAATGGTATAAATACCAACGCTCAAATCATCTAGAGGCTTGGAAAGATCCGAATCTAACATATAAAAGTATGGCGATTGGCCACCAGAAACAGAATAATTCAAAACACCGTTTGAATCTCCAAAGCATAATACATCTTTAACTTCAAAACTATCAAACAATAAGGTGTCAGGATTTTCAATTGTAATTTCAATATCATTGGTACAGCCTAAAGCATCTGTTATAACAACTTCATACAATCCGGCTTGTAGATTATCATATGTATAAGGGTAACTAAAAGTTGGTTCCCCTAAAATGTTTAATTGATAACCAGGCACACCTCCGTTTGCAACTAAAGTGAATGAACCAGTTAAGCCAACGCATAATAGATCTTGATGTATTGCTAAACTATCATAAACTATCAACTCTTCATTTTGGAAAATAGAGACATTGGTCGTCTGAATACACTCGTTCGAATCAGCAACTACTAATTGATAATCTCCAGCAACTAAACTATCAAACAACACCTGCGTTTGAGAAGATAGGGTGTCACCATCTAGAATGATAGAATATACATATGGAGCTAGGCCTCCATTTGCATCTACTTCAATAAAGCCTGAAGAATCACCAAAACATAAAATCGTATCTAAGTAATTAAGTACGCTAAAATTATAACTAATCCTAAAATCGATTATTTGAAACGAAACTGAATCTTCACAACCATTATCATCTTGAATTGTTAAATCATATAATCCTTGAGGATATCCAGTAATTTGCATAAGACCAGAAACAATATCCAACTGAGGGAAAATAGTGTCTCCGTTTAAAAGATAAAGATAAGGTGAGGAACCACCATTTACGTCAAAATCAAAGCTACTAATTGTGTCTGTACAAGTAATATCATCAACGCTAGTCATATCTAAAAACAAAGAGTCAGGCTCACTAATAGCAACAGAAAAGCTATTGCTACATCCTAAATCATCCGTTACTAAAGCCAGATAATCTCCAGCAATCAAATTATTGAAAGTGGTAGGATAAGAAACCGGACTTCCTGCATTTAACTGTACTGTGTAAGGACTCTTTCCACCTTCTATAAGAAGCTCAAAAGCGCCATCACTTAAGCCAAAACAACTTATGTTTTGATGCAAAGTTGAATCTTCAGAAATTAGTAATTCATCCATTTCTAAAATATCAATATCAATTGAACTAGTGCAACCCACAGAATCTTCCACTATGATTTGATACTGGCCTGCAACCAAACTATCTATTCCAGTAATTGCTGTTGAATCCGTGATTATTAATTGATTTTCTAAAAAAACGGTATACACATACGGAAGAACTCCTCCAGAAGTCACAAAATTTATAAATCCTGTAGAATCACCAAAACATTGTAAGGTGTCAGAAAAGCTAACGGTATCCAATTCAAGGGTAGTTGTTTCACCAAACAATTCAAAATTTAAAGAATCAATACAACCAAATTCATTCTCAGCAACAAGGTTATATTGATTGGCAACAAGACTTCCTAAAGACGCGACTGTATCGTTCTGAAAAATAGGATTAACACTATTCCCATTAAGTTCAAATGTGTAAGTAGAGTTTCCAACTATTAAGAATTCAATCGATCCGAATTGCTGAGAACATTCAACAGAATTAATTAATAATGTGTCAAAAATAATAGAGTCTACATCAAAAATGAAAGATGATAATTCTGCAGTACATCCGAGACTGTCAGAAACATAAAAAGAAATAGAATCAGGACTTAAATCATCGAATAAAAATGG
>JABAYQ010000016.1:2046-5701 GCA_018608925.1 Cryomorphaceae bacterium
ACCTGACCATCATTTAATCCAAAACAACTAATATTCTGATGAAGCTGTACGTCCTCGTCTATTGTAAGTTCGTCGTTTTCCAAAATAGAAACAAATAAAGAGTCTATACATCCATTTAAATCTGTTACAATTGCTATATAGTTATCGGCTATAAGGTTTTGAAAAAGACTATCCGATTGAGATAACAAAAGAACTTGATTGTCATTAAATAATTCTAAATCATAAGTAGGTGTTCCACCCTGAACATTTAGTTGAAGAAATGCGGTTGAGTCTCCATAGCAATCCAAAGTTTGAGTATAGTCGGAAATTGCTAATGACAGTGAGTCTGGCTCTACAATATTTATTTGTAAAGAATCCATACAGTTATTTGAATCTAAGGCACCAAGGATATAGGTTGTGGGTAATAAGCCCTCTATAACATAAGACCCATCGACAGGATTCTCTTGTGCAGCTACAGACACTCCATCTAATTCAAAACTGAATGGTGGTGTTCCTCCAACAATGTTAAAAACAAAGTTGCCAAACTCATCACCGAAACAAGACAAACTTCCTAAATTCATGTCTTGAATATAAAAAGAGTCAGGTTCCATTATTTCAAACTGGTATTCGAAAGGACACATTGAAGTAGTGTCAGAAACATAAATATTGTATAAGCCAGCTGATAAATTCTGAACTGTATCTACAAAATCAGCAGACAATTCGGAATAAACAACTTCTAAATCACTATTTGAAACTTGAATAAAAACTTCATTGGAAGATGATTGGGCATCAATAATAACAGAACCTGAACTATCTCCAAAACAAAGAACATTTTCTATTTCGATTGTGGTTGGTATAGACTGCAAATAGTTAACACCAAACTGATAAGAACAATTATAGACTTCAAGTAAATAAGTCATGTTTTGGGTAGGAGCCAGCACTATTGAATCAGCACTTCCTAAGTTTACAAGATTATTGTTAACTATTTGACTCCAACTTACAGAAAAGTCACCTGACGTATAATCTGAAATATCTAAAAGAATCGTAGAGTCTGATGAACAAAAAGAATAAGAGTTACTAATAATATCTCCATCGGTATTTGCAATTTGAAAATTAATAAAGTCTGTAACAATTGTAAGATATAAATCGGAAGAGGAAAGCATGCATCCATCTTGATCTGTTGCAGTTAAGTTCAGCATAGTATTATTAGGAATGGTATCAAGAAGAAGACTTTGACCACTAAAGCCATTACTCCATAATTGATTCGTCAAACCATCTTGAGTTTGCAAAAAACTTCCTGAATTACAAATACTAACAAAACTCTGATTACCACTTTGATTAATCAATGTAGGATCTCCATTAATAGAGAAGTTAATGCTTTCTGCAAGATTTTCAGTTATCACAAATACGGTATCTAAAATTACCATACTCATAGGATTCATAACCATTAGTTGGTAATTGCCAGAGTCTAAATTAAAAATAGAAGTATCTGAAGAACTAAACTGAGCGCCATCAGTCCAACTAAAAGTATAACCTGATGTTTCAGCATTAAATTCTAATGTAACGGAGCCTGTTTCAGATTCAAAACAAGTATTGTTTACATCAAAAATAAATGATTCCTTTGGTGTTTGGAAAAAATGAGAGCTAGACCAACCTTCTTCACAATTATCTATTAAAGAATTGGTTTTTACTTGAACTTCGTAATTCATCTCCCCCATTAATCCAGAAATCATTTTAAATGTATTAGGATTAGATATGCCGTCATTGTAAGCCCCTGGGCTCGCAACTGGCCCCATCCAAGTGCTAGCTCCAACAATTCGATATCTAAATCTGTATCCATCAACTAGATTATTATAATCCCAATTTATTACAGCGTTTGAAGGATTAACACTTGTAAACCAAAGAGAGTCAGGATCTAAAACGGGAGGGCCCAAAACAATAGTATCAGAAATTTGACAAGCGTTATCGTCTTGACTATAAACAATATAAGTATCTCCTTGTAGTCCATTGAAAATATTCGCAGAACCATAAATCAAATTATCAAATCCGTATTGAATAGGAGCTAAACCACCGTTAGAGTTAAGAATTATCTGACCATCAGATTGGTCTCCACAGCTTGCATCTTGAACACTTAAATCAAATTCAAAATTATCACAAATAGTATCTTGTAGCTCAATAGAAATCGAAGTCTGTTCTGAAATAACCTCCAACAAATCTCCACTACTATTAACGCTCCAAAGTCTTAAACTAGCGTTATACACTCCTAAATTAGCAGATGGATTAAACTGACTAAACATCACTCTCACAGGGCGAGATTGATTAGATCCGCAACCAACATTTTCTCCATCTAAGTCTCCCCAGTAACCAATTGCATCTCCATTTACAATAGAGTAATCAATGTTTTCCCAAGAAGATGAAATGGAATTGTAAAACTCAACAGTAATTGCCCCTTGAGCAATTGGCAAAGCGTGAGAAATAACAAACTCTGGTTTTAGATCGACTTCACAGCCATTATTGGTAATCATTAGCTGAGAACTAGAATAAACATCGTAGTCGACAGGATTATCAGCAAATAATGAAGCAACTGAAATAGAAGCGGTATCATCTACACATGAATAAGAAAGAAAACTTGCTGAAGCAGAATCAGAACATTGCTGAATTAAATCGCTAACATAAACCGTATACTTATGTAAATTTAAATTACTTACTAAAGCAGAGGATGAAGGAATCCCAGAAGGGTTATTGCCTAAAGAATCTAACCAAGAATATGTATACATACCTGAGCCTCCAGAAACAATAGCTTGTAATTGCCCACCAAAATCAGAAGGACAATAGGGTTCAGAAATAGTATCAATATTTATCTGTACACAAGGGGATTGTGCATGAATATTTAAAATAGAAAAGGTTAAAAGAAATATAAATAATATTTTTTTCATAACTAACTTTAAAGGATTACAAAAACAAATATAGTGATTATCTAGCTTTTAACTGCCCTTTTATCATATTTACAATGGTTAATGCTATTAATTTAATGTCTAAAAGAAGGGACCAATTTTCGATATACCAAACATCAAACTCTACTCTTTGCTTAATATCTTCAAATTTAGATATCTCTCCACGAAAGCCATTCGCTTGAGCAGCTCCTGTAATACCTGGTTTTACGAGTTGTCTTACCATATAGTTTCCAATAGAATCAGAAAAGTCTTTAGTATGCTTAAGCATATGAGGTCTTGGGCCAACAACTGACATGTCTCCTAAAAAGACATTTATAAATTGAGGGAATTCGTCAATACTTGTTTTTCGCAAAAACACACCCAATTTAGTTATTCTGACATCATCTTGAGTAGCTTGATTTAAATCTGAATCAGCATTCATCTTCATAGTT
This sequence comes from Cryomorphaceae bacterium, assembly GCA_018608925.1. Taxonomy (GTDB): domain Bacteria; phylum Bacteroidota; class Bacteroidia; order Flavobacteriales; family UBA7312; genus JABAYQ01. Next base: position 5,411 of record JABAYQ010000016.1, read on the forward strand.
CTAAATTTGAAACAATAAAAATTATTATTATCTAAACCTGATCGCAACTGTTTAAAAACAAATGGACCCTTAGAATCGAGTTTAATTAAAACAAATAAAATCGGATACATCCATGAAAGCAATAAAACAATTACCAAGAAGGAAAAAAGAATGTCAAACATTCTTTTAACAAATCTATTAAAACCTAATTGAAGAGGTTCCTCTCTTAGAGTGATAACAGGTAAGTTCCCATAAAAATCATAACCAACTTTTCTAGATTTAAAATTACTATAATCAGGTACTATTCTAAAT
>JABAYQ010000019.1 GCA_018608925.1 Cryomorphaceae bacterium
GGATATTTTCACCTTCGTTTGCTCCAATTTCCAAATTACCATCAAAATCGGATGTTGTTCCTATTGTTTGGTTGAAAATAGTTACTCCAATAAGAGGTGACTTGTCATTTTTATCAATAACAATTCCTTTAATAGTTTGTGAGAAAGATATAAGTTGAAAGAGGCAAATTGCTAGTGTTAAGAAAAAATGTTTCATTATAAATTTATTTGTATCTTTAAAACCGCAAAGTACAAAAAGAACACTTAAAACATGAAAAACAACCTTATTTTTCAAATAGGGCTAACCCTTATTCCGGGTATCGGTCCTATCACTGCTAAAAAACTTATTAGTCATTGTGGCAGCGTTGAAGCTGTTTTCCAAGAAAAAAAAGAACTGCTAACTAAGATACCTCATATTGGTCCTGTTTTAGCAAAAGAAATCGCCCAACAATCTGTTTTGGGTAGAGCAGAAAAAGAGATTGATTTCATGTCTAAAAACAATATAACTGCCACATCATATTTAGATGACAATTATCCAGAAAGGCTTAAAAACTGTGTAGACTCTCCTATAGTATTGTTTTCAAAAGGAGAATTTGACTGGAATCAATCTAAAATTATTAGCATTGTAGGAACTCGTAATGCTACCTCTTACGGAAAAAGCTTTTGCCAATCTCTTGTTAATGATTTGTCTGACTACCCTGTCTTGATTGTTAGCGGATTGGCTTACGGCATTGATGTTTTTGCCCACAAATATTCTATAGAAAATAATGTAAAAACAGTTGCTGTTCTTGCTCACGGACTCGATAGAATTTACCCTACCTCACATAAAAATATAGCCACCCAAATGCTTCAAAATGGTGGTTTAATAACTGAGTTTTTGAGTGAAACTAATTTGGGTAGAGAAAACTTTGTTAGAAGAAACAGAATTGTAGCAGGAATATCAGACGCTACAATTGTTGTAGAAAGCAAGAAAAAAGGTGGAGCAATGATTACGGCAAAACTTGCTAATGACTATAATAGAGATGTTTTTGCTGTTCCCGGAAAATGGAACGATGTCTTTTCTAGCGGATGCAATCATTTGATAAAAACGAATCAGGCTCATTTGTGTAATTCTGCTCAAGACATTGCTTATTTATTAGATTGGGATAAAAATCAAAAAAATAAAACTGTAAGAAAAGAAATGCTCAACCAGTTAGAAAAAGAGGTAGTTGTTCTTTTCGAAAATACAAGTGAATTAAATATTGATCAAATAAAAGACTCCATTAATTTAAGCTTTGGCCAGCTTGCTGTCGTGCTTACAGATTTAGAGTTAAAAAACGTTTTACATTCTAGTCCAGGCAAAATATTTTCACTAAAATAATTGATTGCTTAAAGAAATATATCATTAACACTCAAAATATTTTTTTTAGACTTACTAAAAATTATACATTTGCCACATGCTAACAAATTAAAACTATGGAACAAAAGCACTTAGAATTAGTGGAAGCTTTTATGAGTAAAGTGAAAGCTAAAGATGGTCACGAACCAGAATTCATTCAAGCTGTTGAAGAGGTTGTTGAGACGGTTATTCCTTTTATTCAAGATAATCCTAAATACGATCAGGCTAATATTTTAGAAAGAATCGTAGAGCCTGAAAGGGTAATTATGTTTAGAATTCCTTGGTTGGATGACAAAGGTAATAGCCAAGTTAATAGAGGCTACAGAGTAGAATTTAATTCTGCAATTGGTCCTTATAAAGGTGGGTTAAGATTCCACCCTTCTGTTAATTTAGGGATTTTGAAATTTTTAGGATTCGAACAAGTGTTTAAAAACTCTCTAACTACTCTTCCTATGGGTGGAGGTAAAGGAGGTTCAGATTTCAATCCTAAAGGAAAATCGGATAACGAAGTGATGAAGTTTTGTCAGTCGTTTATGACTGAATTGAGCCGACATATTGGCCCAAACACTGACGTTCCTGCTGGAGATATCGGAGTAGGAGCTAGAGAAATTGGATACCTTTTCGGACAATATAAAAGAATAAGAAATGAATTTACTGGTGTTCTTACTGGTAAAGGAATTAATTGGGGAGGATCTTTGATTCGCCCTGAAGCAACTGGTTACGGAAACGTATATTTTGCTCAGAATATGTTGCATGCTAATAATGATTCGTTTGAATCTAAAACAGTTTCTATTTCAGGATCTGGAAATGTAGCCCAGTATGCTTGTCAAAAGGCAACGGAACTTGGGGCTAAGGTAGTTACCATGTCTGATTCTTCTGGTTTTATTTATGATCAAGATGGTATAAATGCTGAAAAATTAGCATTTATTATGGATCTTAAAAACGTAAGAAGAGGAAGGATTAAAGAATATGCCGACAAATTTGGTTGTCAATTTTTTGAAGGTAAAAGACCTTGGAGTATTAAGTGTGATATAGCACTTCCTTGTGCTACTCAAAACGAATTAAACGGAGAAGAAGCAAAAATGCTAATTGATAACGGCTGTATGTGTGTTTCTGAAGGTGCTAATATGCCATCTACCCCTGATGCTATCGAAGCATTTCATAATGCTAAAATTCTTTTTGCACCAGGTAAAGCATCTAATGCTGGAGGGGTTGCTACTTCTGGTTTAGAAATGTCTCAAAATTCTTTGAGAATGAACTGGACTAGAGAAGAAGTCGACGCTAAATTACATACTATAATGAACGATATTCATCTTGCCTGCGTAAAGTATGGAACAGAAGACGGATATGTTAATTATGTAAAAGGAGCAAACATTGCAGGCTTTGTTAAAGTAGCTGACGCAATGATTGACCAAGGATTAGTTTAACAAATATTTAAAATTTATTAAGGGAGATTTATCTCCCTTTTTTTTATAATCAATTATGTACGGAAAGTTTAAAGAACAACTGCAACAAGAGTTAAATGCTATTGAATCTGCAGGGCTATATAAAAAAGAAAGAACCATCCTAACCGCTCAAGGTGCTGATATAAAGGTAAAAGGAGGTTTAGATGTTATTAATTTTTGCGCAAACAATTATTTAGGATTATCTTCTAATGAAAAAGTAGTTCAGGCAGCTAAAGACACTCTTGATTCTCATGGTTTTGGATTGTCTTCTGTGCGTTTTATTTGCGGAACACAAGATATTCACAAGGATTTAGAAGATAAGCTTTCTTCTTTTTTAGGTATGGAAGATACTATCTTATATGCTGCAGCTTTTGATGCAAACGGTGGACTTTTCGAACCATTACTTAATGCAGAAGATGCTATTATTTCTGATTCTTTAAACCATGCATCTATAATTGATGGTGTTCGTTTGTGTAAAGCAGCTAGGTATCGTTATGCTAATAATGATATGCAAGATTTAGAAAAGCAATTGATAGAATCTCAAAAACACAGAAACAGAATAATCGTTACTGATGGTGTTTTTTCTATGGATGGCTACATTGCTCAATTAGATAAGATTTGTGATTTGGCCGAAAAATACGATGCTCTTGTTATGGTAGACGATTGCCATTCTACAGGATTTATTGGTAAAACAGGAAGAGGTACTCATGAGCATTGTGATGTAATGGGTAGAGTCGATATTATTACCGGAACATTAGGCAAGGCTTTAGGTGGAGCAATGGGGGGATTTACTTCTGCCAAAAAAGAAATTATCGAAATATTAAGACAGCGCTCTAGACCATACCTATTCTCTAATTCTTTAGCTCCTTCAATTGTAGGAGCTGCTATTGAAGTCCTTGATGTAATTAGTGAGTCTACCGAATTAAGAGATCAGCTCGAAGAAAATACTAAATACTTCCGATCTAAAATGGAAGATGCAGGTTTTGATATAAAAGCTGGAGTTCATCCAATTGTGCCGGTTATGTTGTACGATGCCAAGACTTCACAAGTCATGTCTGACAAGTTATTAGCAGAAGGAATTTACGTTATTGGCTTCTTTTTCCCAGTTGTACCTAAAGATCAGGCACGTATTAGAGTCCAGATTTCGGCGGCTCACACTAGAGAACATTTGGACAAAGCAATTGCCGCATTTATTAAGGTTGGTAAGGAAATGAAAATTATCAACTAAATATGGTTGATAAAATTTTGTTCATTCAAAATAAATATTCTACTTTTGCCAGCCCTTTGGAACAGAGTGTTCTATGGGGACTTGAAATTTAAATTTTTTACAGTGGATACATTAAGCTACAAAACAGTTTCAGCAAATAAAGAAAACGCCGACAAGAAATGGTTGTTAATCAATGCTGAAGATATGGTTTTAGGACGTTTATCTTCTAATGCAGCAATTTTGCTTAGAGGAAAACATAAAACTAATTACACACCTCACGCAGATTGTGGAGATTATGTAGTAGTAATAAATGCAGACAAGATTAAATTGACTGGCGCAAAGTGGGACGATAGAGAACACTTCAAGCATACAGGATATCCTGGCGGTCAGAAAAGAGTTTCTCCAAGAGAAATATTTAACAGAGACCAAACGGCTCTTGTTAAACAAGCTATAAAAGGTATGTTGCCGAAAAATAAGTTAGGTAGAGCTATATATGGAAATCTTCATGTATATGCAGGAATAGACCACAAGCACGAAGCACAACAACCAAAAGAAGTTAAAATCACTTTATAAGATGGATAGAATTCACACAATCGGTAGAAGAAAAACAGCTGTAGCTCGTGTTTACATGAGTGAGGGTAAAGGAAATATTGTAGTAAACAATAAGGATGCTAAAGAATATTTCACTACTGACACATTATTATATAGACTAAACCAACCATTCAGTTTAACTGAAATGATGGATAAGTTTGATTTAAAAGTAAACGTTAATGGAGGAGGAATCACAGGTCAGGTAGAAGCTATCCGTCTTGCAATTTCTAGAGCTCTTTGTCAACTGGACGAGTCTAACCGTGGTGTTTTAAAAGCGGAAGGCCTTCTAACTCGTGACCCTAGAATGGTGGAACGTAAGAAGCCAGGTCAGAAGAAAGCACGTAAGAAATTCCAGTTCAGTAAACGTTAATAGTATAGGGTATTGTTTAGTATCCAAATTGTTAAGACTGCAAAATGCACTACTTAATGATTGAACTAAGTTTGAACGTAAACAATAAAAAAAAATGTCAAAAACAAATTTCAAAGATTTATTAGATGCAGGTGTTCACTTCGGACACCTTACTAGAAAGTGGAATCCAAAAATGGCTCCGTATATCTTCATGGAGAAGAACGGAATCCACGTTATCGACCTTAACAAAACAATGGTAAAATTAGATGAAGCATCTGCTGCTCTTAAGCATCTTGCTAAATCTGGTAGAAAAGTGATGTTTGTCGCTACCAAAAAACAAGCTAAGGACGCTGTTTCTGAAAACGCTGCAAGAGTAAACATGCCATATATTACAGAACGTTGGTCTGGTGGTTTGTTAACTAACTTTGCTACGATTAGAAAAGCTATCAAAAAAATGAACTCTATCGACAAAATGAAAGTTGATGGTACTATTGATACTTTATCTAAAAGAGAGCGTCTTCAAGTTTCTCGTACAAGAGCTAAACTTGAGAAAAACTTAGGTAGTATTTCTAGCATGAATAGACTGCCTGCAGCTTTATTCATCGTTGATATTCAAAGAGAACACATTGCTGTTGCAGAAGCAAAAAAATTAGGCATACCTACTTTTGCTATTGTGGATACTAACTCTAACCC
>JABAYQ010000018.1:0-10973 GCA_018608925.1 Cryomorphaceae bacterium
CCTAGGACCCTCTGATTAACAGTCAGATGCTCTAACCAACTGAGCTAAGGAGGAAAAAATCCGTGTGCAATATTAGTACAATGATAATAATTATGCAATATATTTGTAAAAAATAAAACACATATTATAAAATGAGTCTATTAGTTGTAGGTACAGTAGCTTTCGATGCTATCGAAACACCATTCGGAAAAACAGATAAAATAGTAGGAGGAGCAGCCACATATATTGGGCTATCGGCATCCAAACTATCAGATAAAATAAATTTAGTTTCTGTTGTTGGCGACGATTTTCCGTCTGAAGCCATTGATATGCTAAAAAATCATAAGGTAGATACTGCTGGTCTTCAAATCAAAAAAGGCGAAAAAACTTTTTTCTGGTCTGGGCGCTACCACAACAACATGAACTCTAGAGATACTATTGACACTCAGCTTAATGTGCTAGAGACTTTCGACCCTGTAGTTCCTGAGCAATACAAAGACTGCCAAATACTAATGTTAGGTAATCTAATGCCTATTATTCAGCAGCAGGTTTTTAATCAGCTTACTAAAAAGCCTGAGCTTACCGTTTTAGACACGATGAACTTCTGGATGGACAACTGCATGGATGACCTTATGGAAGCCTTAAAACACGTAGATGTTTTAACTATAAATGATGAAGAAGCGAGACAACTTTCTGGCGAATATTCTTTAGTGGTTGCCGCAAAGAAGATTATGTCTTTCGGCCCTAAAACCTTAATTATTAAAAAAGGAGAGCACGGTGCATTACTTTTTAATGGCGATAAAAAATTCTTTGCCCCAGCGATGCCTTTAGAAAAAGTCTTTGACCCAACAGGGGCGGGAGATACTTTTGCTGGCGGATTTGTTGGTTTCTTACATAAAACCCAAGACTTTTCTTTCGAAAACATGAAAAGAGCTGTGGTTTACGGATCAGCAATGGCGTCTTTCTGCGTAGAAGAGTTCGGAACAGAAAGAATCGCTAATCTTAGTATGTCAGAAGTGGAAGAAAGGCTACAAGAGTTTGTGGACTTATCTCATTTCGATTTAGCTTAGGCTTTATTGAAAGCAAATTAAAACTTGGTTTTTGTTTACGGTCTGACCAGCGTCTATTTCAATAGATTCTATTAATCCTTCTCTAGGAGATTTGATAATGTTTTCCATTTTCATGGCCTCCAGAACTAGAAGTGTATCTCCCTCTTTAACCACCGAACCTGCTTCAACCCCAAGGCTTATCACCCTGCCTGGCATAGGAGCCTTAATGTCGTTTTCTGCTTTTGTAGCACCTTGGTCCATTCCTAGGTCTTGTAAAAGCTGATCAAACCTGTCTTTCAAAACAACATCGTAAACCGATTGATTAATTACAATCTTAAAACTTTTATTTTGATAGTCTGCCGAAACCACATCAGCTACATAAGAGTTGTTCTGATAAAGAATGTGAAAAACCCCATTTTTAACCTCAACAAGGTCCCATTCAGAAGTTTCTAAGTCAAAAGAATAATTTTTGTTTACCTGTGCTTTCATTCTGCAAATTTACTAAAGAATATCTTCTTACTTTTGCATCCAATTAAAATTATTCAAAAAATGGAATTAGTACTAGCCTTAGCAATAGCCCTTTTTAGTTTTAAAAGTGCCGACAACAAAACAATTGTATCAGAAGATAAAGCACCTTACGTTAAGGAGGTTTACAACCCTTCTGAAACACGCCTAAACGACATTGTTCACACCACTTTAGAAGTAAGTTTCGATTGGCAAAACCAATATGTTTTGGGTAGTGCAATTATGGAAGTAAAGCCTTACTTCTACCCTACCAATCAATTGGTCTTAGACGCTAAAGGATTCGATATTCACTCGGTTCAGATTAATCAAAAAGATGCAGAGTATGGCTACGATAATCTATTTTTAACCATTGATCTTGACAAAGAATATACTAGAGAAGAAAGCTATTCTGTAACCATTAAATATACCGCCAAACCTAATGAGTTAAATGTGAAAGGAAGTCAGGCCATTTCCGACGCAAAAGGACTTTATTTTATTAATCCTCTTAACAAAGAAGACAAGCCACAACAAATCTGGACACAAGGAGAAACAGAAGCAAGTTCGTGCTGGTTTCCAACCATAGACAGTCCTAATGAGCGAATGACCCAAGACATTGCTATAACAGTACAAAGCAAATATAAAACCTTGTCTAACGGTCTTCTCACAAAAAGCATTGACAATAACAACGGAACAAGAACTGACTTTTGGAGTCAAAAATTAGCTCACACCCCTTACTTAGCAATGATAGCTGTAGGTGAGTTTTTAATAACCACCGATAAATGGAACGAATTAGACGTAGAGTATTTTCTTGAAAAAGACTACCACCCATACGCCAGAGGAATATTCGGAAAAACTCCGGAAATGATAGAACACTTTTCCACTATTTTAGGAGTAGATTACCCTTGGGAGAAATACGCTCAAATAGTGGTTAGAGACTTTGTTTCTGGAGCAATGGAAAACACTACTGCTGTTATTCATGGAGAGTTCGTTCAGATGACCGACAGAGAAATGCTAGACGATCACGAAGAAGACATTATTGCTCACGAGCTTATCCACCACTGGTTTGGAGATTTGGTTACTTGCGAGTCTTGGGCTAACCTTCCCCTTAACGAATCGTTTGCTACTTATTTTGAATATGTTTGGAGAGAGAAAAGCTTTGGTAGAATGGGGGCTGATCAGCACCTTGATGGCGACCTGAACTCCTACCTAAACGAATCCAAAAGAAAGCAGGTAGACATGATTCGTTTCGATTATTCTGATAAAGAAGATATGTTTGATAGCCACTCTTACGCTAAGGGAGGAAGAATTTTACACATGCTTAGACATTATTTAGGTGATGACGCTTTTTTTAACGGACTAAAACTTTACCTTAACCAAAACGCTTTCCAAACCGTAGAAATTCACCAATTAAGAATTGCCATGGAAGAAGTTTGTGGTCAGGATTTAAACTGGTTTTTTAACCAATGGTTTTTGGCTTCAGGACATCCTTTATTAGCGGTAGACTATGTGGTAGAAAACAACAAGTTAATCGTTAAGCTTGAGCAAATACAAGACCACCAAACTACTCCAGTCTACAGACTGCCTATGGCGATTGATGTTTATCAAGACGGCCAAGCTGTTCGTCACTTAATAGACATGCAAGACAAGGTTCAAAGCTTCGAATTTGATTTTAACGGCACATTAACTAATGTAGTTGTGGATGCCGAACATATGCTGTTAGCAGAAATATTTGACGAAAAACCAAAGCAATGGTGGTTAAACCAGCTAGACGCACCGCTTTATATGGATCAAAAGATTGCTCTGCAAAACATGGACTCACTTCTTATGGGTCAAGCAATTGCTAAAGCACTTACTAACGACTACTGGGGAGTTAGAAGCATGGCCATAAGCAGTGCCATCAAAAATAAAATAGCCGACAAAGAAACTATTCAGCTTATTTCTAAAATTGCTGAAAGCGACAACAAGACCAAGGTTCGGGCAAAGGCAATTGATTACTTGGCACAGCTAGCAAACAACCAAGACTACTTGGCTCTGTTCGAACAAAACACCAAGCACATGTCTTACGCTATTTCTGGAGCTAGCTTGAGTGCTTTGTCTTTAATTGATCCAGCAAAGTCCTTAGAAATAGCAGATTCTCTTTTATCAACAGCAAAAAACGCACAAGAAAAAAGCATCAAAACAGTTTACGCAAATCACGGAGGAGCCGATAAAATGGACTATTTCGTTAATTTGCTAGAAACAGAAAGCAACTACGCATTGTTTTCCACAACCGGACTGTATGTCGATTTTTTAAAGAACCAAGAGCTAAGCACTACCATTAAAGGAATGGATGCCTTAGAGAAATTGTCTGTAGAGGCAACCTCTTGGATGGTGTGGGTTTCGGAAAGGCTTTTACAAGAAATGAAGGTTTATTTCGAGGCTGAGTTAAAAAACCAGAACGATAAAGAGGTTAAAAATCAAATAAAAGCACAAGTAGAAAGAATAAATGGTTTGTTAAGCTTATAACATTCCTTTGTTTTGACTAGCCTCAAAACCTTTGTCAATTAAATGGCGATCGCTAGCACAGGCAGCAGCAACAGCTAAACGATCACAACGTTCGTTTTCTACGTTGTTGGCGTGGCCTTTTACCCAAATAAAACGCACAATATGTTGGCGATAGATTTTTAAGAAACGTTTCCATAGGTCCGGATTTTTTTTGTTTTCAAAAAATTTCTTTTCCCATTTAAAAACCCATTTTTTCTCTACCGCGTCTACCACATATTTAGAATCAGAATACACCGTAACCAAGGCGTCGTCCGCTTTTATAGTTTCTAAAGCTACAATGACGCTAAGCAACTCCATTCGGTTGTTGGTTGTCTTTCTAAAGCCTTGAGCCAGCTCTCTTCTATGTCCTTGTTCGGAAAGCATTACAGCGCCATAGCCACCAGGGCCAGGGTTTCCTTTAGAAGAGCCGTCTGTGTAAATTCGTATCTTCATTGGGTGCTGTTTTTTATGGTTTCCTCTATTACTTTAGGGTAGTGTTGGTGCTCTAGAAGACGTATTTTATTGGCTAAATCCTCGGGGCTGTCGCCAGCGTTAATGGCACAGCTTGCTTGAAATATCATTTTTCCCTCGTCGTAATTCTTATTTACATAATGAATGCTAATTCCGCTTTCCGTCTCATTATTCTCTATCACAGACCTATGAACATTCATTCCGTACATTCCTTTTCCTCCGTACTTAGGAAGTAAGGCAGGGTGAATATTTATAATTTTACCTTGGAAATCTTCGATAATATATTCCGGAATCTTCAGTAAAAAACCCGCCAATACTATCCAATTGACCTCATATTTGCTCAAAATGTCTAAAAAACCCAAATTGTTTTTAAACGTCTCGCTGTTGAAAACAATACATTTTACCCCTAATTTTTGGGCTCTCTGCACTACAAAAGCATTGCTTTTATTACACATAATAAGAGCTATTTCAATATTTTCTTTTTGTTGAAAATACTCGATGATAGACTGGGTGTTTGAGCCCGATCCCGAAGCAAATATGGCGATTTTTTTTGCGATCATTTTTGTGCTAGCAAATGTAACAGAACAAAGTTAAAATATTAGAAAATAATATGACAATAGTACAATAGGTTCTTGTTTTATATTTAAAAAGTGTATTTATTTGCACCATAATTAACTAAAATTAGATTTTCATGTCAGATGTTGCAACTAAAGTTAAAGCAATTATTGTAGATAAATTAGGAGTAGACGAGTCAGAGGTTACTACTGAGGCGAGTTTTACAAATGATTTAGGAGCGGATTCGTTAGATACCGTAGAATTAATAATGGAATTCGAAAAAGAATTTGATATTCAAATTCCAGATGATCAAGCAGAAGGAATTGCTACCGTAGGGGATGCAGTATCTTTTATAGAAAAAGCATAACACAAATCTATTTATATGTCTAGGCGCGTAGTCATTACCGGCTTAGGTGCCTTAACACCTATAGGAAATTCGATCCCTGAGTTTTGGGACAACCTTCTTAAAGGAGTTAGCGGTGCTGGCCCTATTACTCGTTTTGATTCTACCGAATTCAAAACAAAGTTTGCGTGTGAAGTGAAAAACTTTGCTCCAACAGACTTTTTGGATAGAAAAGAAGCGAGAAAGCTCGATATGTATGCCATATACGCTATGGTTGCAGCAGCTGAAGCTATGACCGATTCTGGCTTAGATATAGACAAAATAAACTTAGATAGATCCGGAGTTATTTGGGGATCTGGAATTGGGGGCTTAGACACCTTTTTAAAAGAAATTGGTGGTTTTGCTAGTGGAAACGGGATTCCTCGTTTCAATCCATTCTTTATTCCTAAAATGATTGCAGATATTGCGGCTGGTCATATTTCTATAAAATATGGTTTTAGAGGGCCTAATTTCGCTACTGTTTCTGCTTGCGCTTCTTCAACACACGCAATGATTGATGCTTTTAACTACATTAAGTGGGGTAAGGCAGATATATTTATTACGGGTGGATCTGAAGCTTGCGTTAACGAAGCGGGAGTTGGAGGATTTAACGCCATGCACGCTTTATCTACCAGAAACGATAGTCCACAAACGGCATCTAGGCCATTTGATAAGGATAGAGAGGGTTTTGTTTTAGGCGAAGGAGCAGGTGCTTTAGTTTTAGAAGAATACGAGCACGCAATAGCAAGAGGGGCAACTATCTACGCTGAGATGGTAGGAGGAGCAATGACTGCTGATGCCCATCATATCACAGCGCCACATCCTGAAGGATTGGGAGCTATGAATGTAATGCGCCTAACCATCGAAGATGCTGGTCTAAAACCGGAAGATGTCGATTATGTTAACGTGCACGGAACATCTACTCCATTAGGAGATATTGCTGAGGTTAAAGCTATTAAAGGGGTCTTTGGCGATCACGCTAAAAAGCTAAACATTAGCTCCACAAAATCAATGACAGGTCATTTGTTAGGAGCTGCAGGAGCTGTAGAATCAATCGCTGCTATACTATCGGTTAAAAACGATATTGTTCCACCAACGATCAATCACTTCAGCGACGATCCCGAAATTGATCCTGAATTAAATTATACGTTTAACAAACCACAAAAACGCCTTGTAAGATCAGCAATGTCCAATACTTTTGGGTTTGGAGGTCACAATGCTTGCGTTATGGTTAAAAAATTCGAGGCTTGATAACGTTTTTTCGCCGTTATTTCTACAAATCCTCTTTCCAAAAAAAACTACATTCTATTTTAGGCTTTTACCCTAAAGACACCGCTCTTTATAAGATAGCTTTAACACACAAATCTTTAAACAGAGGTAAGGCTACCGACAATGAAAGATTAGAATTTCTGGGTGACGCCATACTTGGGGCTGCGGTAGCTGATGTATTATTTGATCATTTTGAATTAGGAAAAGAAGGCTTTCTTACTCAAATGAGGTCAAAATTGGTAAGCCGCAAAACCCTAAACAAATTAGCTTTTCAAATAAAATTGGACAAGCTAGTAAGAAGGCAGCCTAGCGAAACAAGTCCTTCTATTTACGGAAACGCATTAGAAGCGTTGGTAGCCGCAATCTATATCGACAAAGGCTATGATGCCAGCGTATTTTTTATAAAAGAAAAACTGATAAAGCCCCATATTTCACTAGATTCATTAGTTGGAGAGGTAGCTAGCTACAAGAGTAAGTGCTTAGAGTGGGGTCAGCAAAACAAGAAGGTGACTAAATTTGTTATTGTAAAGTCAGAAGGCAAAGATCACGACAAAAAATATACAATAGACTTTTATGTAGATGCTGAAAAAATATCAACCGCTAGTGGAACATCTATTAAAAGAGCCGAGGAGTCAGCAGCACAAAAAGCCTACAAGGAATTAATATTGGCTTAAGAAAGGGTAACTAATATTTAGCTACATTTACAAACGATGGCAAAGCTACATTTGAACGTAGGATTAGAGATAGATTTTCACCTAATAGGAATCAGCTGCCACTTGAAAGATTATCGATTTATTTGGCACATTAACAACGCTCTTAAATCCGATTTTTGTAAAACAGAATTTTATGAGCACTTTGACAATAAGCTTTTTTTTTCCAACTATAAATACAATATAGACAATCAAGACGTTTATATTATTTCCAACAAAAGCCAAGGGGGATATTTATTGAAAAAAACAAAGCAAATAGATTATTGGCTAAAAGTAAATCACAACATTGACAACAACATGCTAGACGGTTGGATGGATGAAATTAAAAAGATAGACGATGTCTTAGCAATTACTAGAATAGAAACAAATAAACAAAAAGAATACTTTATTTTTTAAAATGATAAACAACACGAAAATAGTAGCAACAATGGGCCCAGCCACTTTAGAGCCTGGAGTCCTTAAGCAAATGATACTGTCAGGAGTAAACGTATGTAGATTAAATTTTTCTCATGCAGACCACGACACCCATTTAGAAACCATTAAACTAATTAAGTCTCTCAACAAAGAACTAGACTGCCACACCGCTATTTTAGCCGACCTTCAAGGCCCTAAAATACGAGTAGGCAAGGTAGAGGAAGGAACCATGCTTATAGACGGAGAAGAGTTAGAGATAACCCCAATTGAGACGGTAAGTGATAACAAGCTTTTATACATTAGTTACACCAACTTCGCTCAAGACGTAAAGCCTGGCGAAATAGTTTTAATTAACGACGGAAAACTACAAATAGAGGTTATTTCAACCAACAAAGTAGATAGAGTAAAAGCAAAGGTATTGCATGGTGGAGCTCTTTCTTCTAACAAGGGAGTTAACCTGCCTAACACGGCTATTTCTCAACCTTGCTTAACAGAGAAAGACTTAGTAGACTTAGATTTTATCCTTACTCAATCTATTGAATGGGTCGGACTTTCTTTTGTTCGTTCTGCTCAAGATATTTTGGAGCTTAGAAAAAGAATTGATGGTGCAAATCACCCAGCAAGAATTATTGCTAAAATTGAAAAACCAGAAGCAATTAGCAACCTAGAAAGCATCGTAGATGTAACGGATGCGGTAATGATTGCTAGAGGCGATTTAGGCGTAGAGATACCAATGCATAAAGTGCCTGTTATTCAGAAAAAGATAGCTAGCCTATGCTTAGAGAAAGCAAAACCAGTTATTGTTGCTACTCAAATGCTAGAGAGTATGATAGAAAGCGTTACCCCTACAAGAGCGGAGGTAAACGATGTAGCCAACTCGGTAATGGACGGAGCGGACGCCGTAATGCTTAGTGGAGAAACTTCGGTAGGAGCATTTCCAATTGAAGCCGTAGAGGTGATGCGAAAAATTATTACCGATGTGGAAATAGAATTCAACGGAACAAGAGCCTATCAGCTCAAAGAAAAACACGGACAGAGATATATTTCCGATGCTATTTGTTACCACTCGTGTAAATTAGCAGAACAAGTAGGAGCAAAAGCAATCCTTACCATGACTCACTCTGGCTATAATGCTATTGAGATTTCGAGTCACCGCCCTCCTTGCAAAATTTTCGCTTTTACTAACAACCATGTTATTTTAAATACGCTTTCCTTAGTATGGGGAGTAACCGGATTTTATTTCGACAACGACTCTAGTACGGACGAAACTGTTTCGGAAACAAAAAAGGTGTTGAAAAAGACTAAATTGGTTAAAGAAGGCGACCTAGTTCTTAATGTAGCGAGTATGCCCATTAAAGAAAAAGGAATGACCAACATGATGAGATTAAGTTACGTTAAATAATAAATTAAAGAAAGACATGGCTATAAATGTAAAACTATTAGCAGAAATCTGTGAAGTTGCCGGAGCTCCTGGCTTCGAACAAAGAGTTAGAGAAATTGTTTTAAGAGAAGTTACCCCCTTGGTTGACGAAGTCAGAATGGACAACATGGGTAACATCACCGCAATTAAAAAAGGAAAAGAACCAAAAAAAGTAATGATCGGAGCCCATATGGACGAGATCGGATTTATCGTTACTCATGTTGACGATAACGGCTTTTTGAGATTCCATACCCTTGGAGGTTTTGACCCTAAAACACTAACTGCTCAAAGAGTAATCGTTCACGGCACTAAAGATTTAGTAGGTGTAATGGGATCTAAGCCAATTCACGTAATGACTGCCGAAGAGCGCAATAAAGCCCCAAAAACTACCGATTACTTTATCGATATGGGAATGCCTAAAGAAGAAGTAGAAAAGTACATCGAAGTGGGTAACCCAATTACAAGAGAAAGAAAATTAATTGAAATGGGCAACTGCGTAAATTGTAAGTCTATTGACAATAGAGTTTCTGTTTTTATCCTAATAGAGATGTTAAGAGAATTAAAAGACAATCCTTACCATGTTTATGGTGTGTTTACAGTACAAGAGGAAGTAGGGTTAAGAGGAGCAAATGTTTCTACTCAACAAATTCAGCCAGACTTCGGTTTCGGATTAGACACCACCATTGCGTATGACGTTCCGGGAGCAGCACCTCACGAAAAAATTACGGAGCTAGGAAAAGGAGCAGCTATAAAAGTAATGGACTCCTCTACTATTTGCGACTATAGAATGGTTAGCTACATGAAAGAGGTAGCAAAAAACCATAACATAAAACACCAATTAGAAATTCTGACAGGTGGCGGAACAGACACGGCAGGAATTCAACGATTTACACCGGGAGGCTCTATTGCTGGAGCGGTATCTATACCGACCAGACACATTCATCAAGTAATTGAAATGGCCGACAAAGACGATATCAGAGGTTCAATCGATCTATTGTTAAACTGTGTTAAAGATTTAAATAAATACGACTGGAGTTTTAAATAACAAAAAGCTAGAAATATATATTAAAAACCCCAAGCAAATTTGCTTGGGGTTTTTTTGTAAATTGGCTAGACTTAAAAGCCTAGTTTAAAGAAATGAAAAATATTTATTCCCTAATGGGTCTAGCGCCACTTCTGGCATATAAGCCCATTTGTCAAAACGTATCAAAAACAATTTTAATTCTTTTAATAGGACTAAACGCCAGCTTAGCGAACGCACAATACTTCACAAATAATGGTTTAGTATATGTGGCAACAACAGGAACCAACGTCCAGATAGTAGAAGGTTGTCTTAGCGGAGAGTTAATAATCCCTTCCAGTATAATTAATGATGGGATAGAACACTACGTTACATACATTGGTGATGACGCTTTTTCACAGTGCGTTTCACTAAGCTCTGTTACAATTCCAAGCTCTATAAGTTCTATTGGAGATAATGCTTTTGCAAATTGCAACGGACTAACAGAGCTTACTGTAAGCTGGGAAACACCGCTAGACATAGTAGCCAATGTTTTTTATCAACTAGTATTAAGTGATATAACGTTAAATGTACCAAACGGAGCGCTTGAGAGCTATCAAGCGGCAAACGTTTGGAAGAGCTTCAGCCCTATACAAGCGAACCCAACTTCCATTACCTCTAACATCTTGCCCCAACT
>JABAYQ010000018.1:11073-24451 GCA_018608925.1 Cryomorphaceae bacterium
CCCAACTAGTTCAAACATAACCATAAGCGTAGAACAAGATTCTCATCTAGAAATAACCAATATATTGGGAGAAATTGTATTGTGTAAGGATATAATAAATGGAGAGTCTAATCTGCAAACATCTGGATTAAATAAAGGGATTTATTTTGTTAACCTATATGGTGAAAAAGAAAATCAAGTCTTTCGATTTATAAAGCAGTAGAATTGTTTTCTATAAGCTCTTTTAGTTGCCACAAAGAGGGTAGACAAACGGAGCCTTCCAATTCTTTTTCAGAAATAAAAACGGTTTTCATCTTTAGTTTTTTTCCGAACTCTATGTCGCTAAACGAATCGCCTACCATTATTGATTTATTAAAATCGATTTCCGGAAAATCCTCTTTTGCTTTTGAGCCCATCCCGATGTTTGGCTTTCTTAAAATAGAGTTTTCTTTTGCTAATTGCGGAGCGTAATAAACAGCATCTATTTTTCCTCCTGCATTGGAAACCGCATCACTAAGGTGGTGATGAACGAGCTCTAAATCTTTGGCCCTCATCAATCCTTTTCCTATTCCTTGTTGGTTAGTAACTACAATTATCCGACCGAAAATTTTGGAAAAAGAAACAATGGCTTTTAAAGCGTTTGGTAAAAATTCGAATTCGGAAATTTGTTTAACATAGTCGTTATCTATTTTTTTATTGATAACACCATCTCTATCTAGAAAAAGAGTCCATTCCGAATTTATTTTAGCAATTTCCACCTTTTATTTTTTGCTAAAATGAGCCTCTACTATTTCACAAATAGTGTGGCCAATTAATAAATGCATTTCCTGAATTCTTGGAGTATTGTTGCTAGGCACTGCAATAAAGATATCGCAGTCAGATTTCATTTTACCTCCCTTATGCCCTCCAAAACCTATGGTTAAGACATCAATTTCTTTTGCTTTTTGCAAAGCCAAAACAACGTTTTCAGAATTGCCAGAAGTCGACATGGCTATTAAAATATCGCCTTTGCTAGCTTTTGCCTGCACCATTCTAGAATACACATGATCGAACCCATAGTCGTTGGCAACAGCAGTTAGATAAGAAGTGTCGGTGTGCAGGGCCTCTGCGTTTAGTGGCGCTCTATCTAAGTAATATTTGCCTGTAAATTCAGAGGCAATATGTTGAGCGTCAGCAGCAGAGCCGCCATTACCACAAATAAGCAATTTTTTGTTTTCGCTCATTTGCTTAATAATCATCTCGCATGCTAAACCAATGTTTTTTGTTAGCTCGCTATTTTCAAAAATAGCTTGACTTAACATCATTGATTCCTTAATATTATTTTTAATTATAGTGTCCATAGGCTTAACATTTGTCAGCTAAAGAATAAATTTCGTTGCTCAATTTATTCCAGCTATATTTCTTTTTTTCTTCTATAATATTTTTGGTCATTTGCTCGAGATCAGTTTCCAAGAAAAATTGGTTAATTCCTTTTGCAACCTCTCTTGGGTTTGGCTCTACCACATAGCCTACTTTTCCGTTCGGACACATTTCTGTAAGCCCTCCTACATTGGTAACAACCATTGGCTTGTTAAAATGATAGGCAATTTGAGTAACTCCACTTTGAGTAGCCGATTTATAAGGTTGAACCACCAAGTCGCTAGCGCAGAAATAATACTTTACCTCGTCTTGTGCAACAAAACCATTGACGTCAATCACCGTATCTTTTAAACCATTCTTTTGTAAAAGATCGGTATAAAAATCTCTGTCCGAATAATATTCTCCGGCAATGATAAGGCGAACGCTTTTTTCTTTCACCATAGGCATTGCCTCTATTAATAAGTCAAGTCCTTTATAGTCTCTAATTAAACCAAAAAACAAAATGTATTTGTACTGGGGATCGAGCTCAAGATGAGAGATAGCCTCTTGTTTACTTACGCTTTTTCCGAAATTATCGTAGACAGGGTGAGGAGATAAAGCTTTTGGTTTTTGACTGTCAAAACTATTTATGTCTTCTAAAACCGAAGAAGAAAGAGCTAAAAATCCGTGGCAATTTTTCACAAAAAGATTGCTTAAAAATTGGTCCCCGATTCTAGATTCGTGGGGAATCATATTATGAACAACGGAAACAATTTTAGAGTGCTTGTTGCTTTTTATTCGATTGGCAACTGCCGATAAGCAAGGCGACATAAAAGGAAGCCAATAGCCTACTACAACTAAATCGTAATTTTCTTTTTTAATTTTGTTTCCGGCGCTAATCCAATTAAACGGATTTAGAGAGTTTAGCACTCTTTCTATCTTGAGGTCTTTAGGAGCATCCTCTTCGCTGTATTGCGATTTTCCTGGGAAAATAAAATCAGGGTATTGCAGGCTAAAAGTGTAGATACTGACCTGGTGTCCGTCTTTTTGCATTTCATTGGCTAGCCTTTCGTTAAAGTTGGCTAGGCCACCTCTATAAGGAAAGGCTGTTCCGATAATTGCAATCTTCATAAAACCAATTTGTTAGATTAGTAAGTAGGCCAATAGTTAATTATATAGCCGAACCGAATTGCTTTAGAAAACGAACATCATTTTCAAAAAACATTCTTAGATCTTTTACTTGGTATTTTAGCATAGCAATACGCTCTACTCCCATACCAAAGGCATACCCGCTATATACGTCTGGGTCTATTCCACAGTTTTTTAATACGTTAGGATCAACCATTCCGCAACCTAAAATCTCTAGGTATCCGGTATATTTACACACATTACATCCCTTACCAGAGCAAATATTACAAGAAACATCTACCTCAGCACTAGGCTCGGTAAAAGGAAAATAAGAAGGCCTTAAACGGATTTCTGTTTTTTCTCCAAACATTTCTTTAGCAAAGTATAGAAGTGCTTGTTTTAGGTCTGCAAAGGAAACATTCTTGTCTATATACAGCCCTTCAACTTGATGAAAAATACAATGTGCTCTAGCCGAAATAGCTTCGTTTCTATACACTCTTCCCGGAGAAATAGTTCTAATAGGAGGTTGGTTAGACTCCATATATCTTACTTGTACCGATGAGGTGTGAGTACGCAATAAAATATCGGGATCAGTTTGAATAAAAAAGGTGTCTTGCATATCTCTTGCAGGATGTTCTTGAGGCAGGTTTAATGCCGTAAAATTATGCCAATCGTCTTCTATTTCAGGCCCTTCTGAGATATTAAATCCGATGCGCTTAAAAATATCAGCGATTTCGTTTCTCACTAAAGAAAGAGGGTGACGACTACCAATATTGTCTAAAGCAATTGGCTTGCTTAAATCGGCTCCAGTAGAAGAGCTTACGCTTTCTTTAAAGTCTGATTTGCTAGAGTCAAGTTTTTCCTGAACACTTTGCTTAAGCTGATTTAATATTTGACCAAACTCCTTTTTCTGATCATTAGGAACGGCCTTAAAAGAAGCAAATAATTGATTCATTACTCCCTTTTTACCAAGATAATCCAATCTAAATTGCTCTAACTGCTCTGGGCTCTCTGCACTAAAAGTAGATACTTTCAGTAAGTGCTCTTCAACGTCTTTAATCATTATTTAATGATTTTTACTTTCATTATTATATCTTGTAAAGGCCTATTATTTTGATCTCTTTTTACTTTTGCAATTTTAGAAATTACATCAATCCCCTCAATTACCTGACCAAAGACAGTGTACGAGCCGTCTAGATGAGGCGTTCCTCCTACAGTTGTATATGCTTGTTTTTGTTCTGGGCTGAATGCTACCCCTAATTTTTTCTCAAATAAGGAAAGCCTTTGTGGGTCTAAAACTTCTCCATCTACAATATAGAATTGAGATCCGGAAGATTCTTTTTTAGGGTTTACACCGTCGGGCATCCTTGCTGCTGCAAGCGCTCCTTTTTTGTGAAAAAACCTAGAATTAAACTCTGCAGGGATAGTATAACCTGGCCCTCCATTTCCTAATTGAACAGATGGCTTTGCGTTTTTAGAGTCCGGATCTCCACCCTGAATCATGAAGTTAGGGATTACTCGGTGAAACAATGTTTCGTTTAAATATTCGCTTTTAGCTAGTTTTATAAAATTATCTCGGTGTTGAGGAGTCTCGTTATATAACTCAACAACGATGTCTCCAACGCTAGTGTTTATTAAAACTATGACGTTGTTTTGGCCAAAAGCGGAAAAGGAAAGAATAAAAGTTGTTAATGCGATTAAATACGTTTTCATTGGAATTGCTATCTTTGTTTATCAAAGCAAATTTAACAAATATTCACCACCTAATGAAAAGTAGTCACTTTCTCCTATTAATGTTCGCATCTTTTTGTTTGACATCTTGCTACAAAGACCCTTTAACCAAGGGAATTATAACGGTATATGATGAGCAAGGAAATACGGTTTCTGGTGTAGAGGTGAGGTTGAGTCAAGAAAACATTGTCGGAATAGAACAAACTAATATAGAAAGCACTCAAATTTCGGACGCGAACGGACGCAGCGAACACATATTAGAAAAAGAGGCTATAATGAATATTGATGCTGTTTTGTTTGATGGAAATACCAAAGACACTTTGTATTACGGACAATCTGCTATACGATTATCCTTTGGTAATACTATAAATAAGAACGTTCAGCTTCTTACCTACTAATTAAAATATTCTACGATAGCTTCCTTGATTAATTGGTTTTGCTCTTTAGCATCGAGGTGAGGTAACTTTTCTGTTGCTTCCCAGTGTGGCCAGCCATCCTTGTCATGACCACTAAAATTATAGTAGCCCCATTGACTTAACAAGGCGCAAACGGCAACATGCATTACGTCAACTTTTTGGTTTTTATTAAGCTTACTGTAGCCCTGACCAAGTTCTTGAAGGCCTATTAGAAACAAAATAGCCTGCAAATCAATGTCTTCTCCAAACCTTTCCTCTAAAGATTTAAGCATAGTATTCCATTTTATTTGAAAAGTCTCTTCCATCTAACAAAAATAGTATTTTTGCTGTCTATATGAATTATTTAGATATTGTTTTGTCAGTTCCGTTGTTGTGGGGTCTCTATAAAGGAATCACTAGAGGAATAATAAAAGAGCTAAGCACTTTACTGGCTTTAGTATTAGGAATTTATGGAGCGGTTAACTACTCCGATCTCATGGTTCCTATTGTTTCTGATTACATTACTATCGATAAAGATTACCAATCGATGGTATGCTTTTCTATTACTTTTATTTTAATTGTTTTGATTGTTAGACTGATAGGCGTTTTACTAGACAAGGTAGTTAGCCTAGTTTCACTAACTTTTATTAGCCGCCTAATGGGTGGTGTTTTTGGGTTATTCCGAATGGCTTTTGTGTGTAGTGCTTTATTATTAATACTAAACACTATCAATAAGCAATTTGAGTTGATACCAAATCAGGACATAAACAACTCTATTTTGTATGAGCCAGTTTCGGACTTGGTTCCATTAATGTCGTCCAAATCAGAGCATACTGAAGGTTTTTTGCAAAACGCAGAAAAAGCAATAAAGAATGTTGAGGATACTATTATTCCTTAATAGCCGCTACACCAGGCAAAACCTTTCCTTCTAAGTATTCTAACATTGCCCCACCTCCAGTAGATACATAACTTACTTTTTGAGATAGATTATACTTGTTTATTGCCGCAACAGAATCTCCACCTCCAACAAGAGTAAATGCGCCATTTTTGGTAGCCTTAACTAAAGACATTGCTATTGCCTTAGTTCCTACTGAAAAATTATCCATTTCAAAAACTCCCATAGGCCCATTCCATAGAATAGTCGCAGAATTTTCTATTGTCTTTGAAAACAATTCAATGGTTTGTTGGCCAATATCTAAGCCAAGATATCCGTCTTGTACTTCCCCTATTTTGGAAGAAAGAATATTAGCTTCATTGCTAAAAGAGTCTCCGTTTACAGAATCGCTAGGAATTAACAAGCTTACGTTTTTTTCTTTGGCTAATTTTATGATCTCAAGAGCCAATTCTAGCTTATCGTTTTCTACTAAAGAATTCCCAATATTACCTCCCATTGCTTTTACGAAAGTATAAGTCATTCCGCCGCCAATAATTAAATTGTCTACGCTATCTAAAAGCCTAGAAATAATAGTAATCTTGCTAGAAACCTTTGCTCCGCCCATAATAGCTGTCAGTGGTCGTTTTGCATCTAACAATACCTTATCGATATTAACAATTTCGTTGGTCATTACACTACCAAAACATTTGTTTTCTCCAAAAAATTGAGCAACAATAGCAGTAGAAGCGTGGGCTCTGTGTGCGGTTCCGAAAGCATCGTTAACATATATGTCACCAAGCTTTGATAGACTTTTTGCAAACTCTATATCACCAGAAGTTTCTTCATTATAAAACCTTAGGTTTTCTAAAAGCAAAACCTCTCCATCTTTTAGGTTGGAGGCTGTTTCTTCAGCTTTTTCACCTATACAATCGTCCACAAACTGAACAGGCATATTAAGTAAGTCAGAAATATGTTGCACTAAATGAACTAAAGAAAGGGCTTCATTAACCGCTCCTTTTGGTCTTCCACGGTGTGACATTAAAATTACAGAACCACCATCATTCACGATTTTTGTAATGGTAGGAATTGCCGCTTTTATCCTAGAGTCGTCGCTAATTATCATTTCATCACTCATTGGAACGTTAAAATCTACACGCACCAACGCTTTCTTTCCTTTAAAGTCGATCTCTTTTATTGTCTTCATTATCAAATTTTTAGCAAATGTAAAACGAATTAATTACTTACCTTTGATTGTAACATCAAATAATTATGAACTTCGGTCAAATACCAGGAAATAATAACGTAAAAAAACAATTGTCTCTAGCGGTTGAGCATGATCGCATAAGTCACGCCCATTTATTTTGTGGAGACGACGGCTCTTCCAATTTGGCTATGGCCTGGGCCTTTGCGAAATATCTTAGTTGTCAGGACAGAAAAGAATCAGATTCGTGTGGACAATGTTCTGCTTGTTTGAAGCAATCGAAGTTGTCTCACCCTGATGTTCATTGGGTCTTTCCTGTAACAACGGGAAAAGGAGCAAACCCAACTAGCGACATGTTTATAGAAGACTTTAGATCTTTTATGTTAGAACAGCCTTTTCCTTACGAGTTGGATTGGAATCAAAAAATTGGTGCAGCTAACAAACAGGTTTTTATAGGAGTTAAAGAGTCTTCCGAATTAGCTAAAAAAATGATTCTTAAGCCTTACGAAGGCTCTTATCGAATTGTTATTATTTGGCAAGCACATAAAATGCATGCACCTGCTGCCAACAAGCTTTTAAAACTATTAGAAGAGCCACCAGAAAAAACAATCTTCATTTTGGTTACTTCAGAAAAAGATCAATTGTTAGACACCATACTTTCTAGAGTTCAAAGCACAGACATTAGCGCAATTAATGATCAGGATATGAATAATTATCTTAATCTGAATTTTGAATTGGAAACTTCTAAAAGAGAAAGAATTATGTTGCTAAGTTCAGGCAACCTAGGCCAAGCAATAAAAATGTGTCAAGACCAAGACAGATCCGTTTCTTTAGCACCCTTGTTTCAGTCGTGGATGAGAA
This sequence comes from Cryomorphaceae bacterium, assembly GCA_018608925.1. Classification (GTDB taxonomy): domain Bacteria; phylum Bacteroidota; class Bacteroidia; order Flavobacteriales; family UBA7312; genus JABAYQ01. Next base: position 18,581 of record JABAYQ010000018.1, read on the forward strand.
TTTCTTATGCTGCAAAAATTCCTGAACTAAGCCGATGGATTGATTCATTTGTTAAGCTAGGAAGAGAAGAACAAAAAGAGTTTATTCAATATGGTCTGCACATGGTTAGAGAATGCTTAGTTTACAATTTTGGGCCTAGCCAATTGCAAAGACTAAATGACCAAGAGCTGTCATTCTGTAAAAAATTCGCTCCATTTATTAATGAAAACAATGCAGAAAGTATAATAGAAGAGTTTGAGTCAGCGTTTGCTCATATAACTAGAAACGCGAGCACTAAAATAGTTTTCATGGACCTGTCTCTTCGATTAGTTTTATTGCTACGTACTAAAAGTTTAACTTTGCAAAAATCAATAAATCAATAAATATGGGATGTGGTAGTTGTTCTTCAGGAGGATGTTCTAGTGGTTTACCAAGAGGTTGTAATAATAATGGCAGCTGCGGTTCGGGAGGGTGTAATAAATTAACCGTTTTTGATTGGCTTTCTAATATTGATTTACCAACTGATGCCTCTAGTTTTAATGGTATAGAGGTTCGCTTTAAGGGGAGTAGAAAAGAGTTTTTTAATAATGAGGGTAATTTATCTATAAAAGTAGGCGACGTAATTGCCGTGGAAGGAAACCCTGGTCATGATATAGGCGTTGTTTCTATTGTTGGCGAACTAGCCAGATTACAATTCAAGAAAAAGTATAAAAATCAAGACTTAGAATCTCAAAAGAAAGTATATAGAATAGCCAAAGAAAGCGACATAAAGAAGTGGCAAGACTCGGTAGATTTGGAAGAAAAAACAATGCATTTCGCCAGAAAATCAGCGGAGCACCTTGGTTTAGAAATGAAGATAAGTGACGTAGAATACCAAGGCGACAAAACAAAAGCTACGTTTTATTATACCGCCAACGGAAGAGTTGATTTTAGAGAACTTATTAAAAAGCTATCCTCTGAGCTAAGAATAAAAATTGAAATGAAACAAATTGGTGCTCGCCAAGAAGCAGCACGTTTAGGAGGAATTGGCGCATGTGGAAGAGAGCTTTGTTGCTCTTCATGGCTTACTGACTTTAGAACGGTAAACACCTCCGCTGCTCGCTACCAAAATCTTTCTATTAACCCACAAAAACTAGCGGGTCAATGTGGTAAACTTAAGTGTTGTTTAAACTTTGAGCTGGATTCTTATATGGAGGGCATAAAAGAGTTTCCAAACACTAAGGTAAGGCTAACGAGTAAAAAAGGAAAAGCTTCCTTTTTTAAGATGGATATTTTTAAAAGATTGATGTGGTATGTTTATGAAGACAGAAAATCTGGAGGCATAGTTGAGCTTTCATTAGATAGGGTAAAGGAAATAATTGCAATGAATAAAGAAGGCAACGAACCCGATACTATTGAACTAATAAATATGGTTGTAGAAGAAAAGGTGGACTATGAAAATGTAGTTGGCCAAGACAGCATAAATCGATTTGACAATAAAAGAAATCCTAAACAAGGGAATCGTAAAAACAAAAAGAGAAGACCCAAAAAAGCATGAAAAATATCGCCTTAATATTTGTAGGATGTCTTTTTCTTTTTTCCTGTGATTCTAGCAGAGTTTTCGAAGAGAATCTTAAAATTAGCAATGAAAATTGGAGCATTAACGACATAAAAACATTTGAAGTTAATATTGCTGACACCAACTCATTAATGAATGTTTTGGTAAACGTAAGACATACTTCGTCTTATTCTTTTTCTAATTTGTGGTTATTCGTTAAGACGACAAATCCGAGTGGGATTATTCAAACAGACACTTTAGAATGTATCCTTGCAGAGCCAGATGGAAAATGGCTAGGCGATGGAGGAATAACAGATCTTTGGTCATTAAGGACTTATTTTAATACCCAAAGATTTAATAAAAAAGGCAAGTATGTTTTTGAAATAGAACAGGCCATGCGTTACGGAGAGAAAGCAAAATTGCTAAATTTAGAAGGCGTTTCCGATATAGGTTTACGAATTGAAACAGCGAATTAATTATGAGCAAATCATATAGAAAAAAAGTATTTACCCTTTGGCTTTTGCTTTCTAGCCCTATTTTATTTTTGTCTTTAGTTATTTATCTTACCTCTCAAGGATTTTTAGGAGCACTACCAACTTTCGATCAGTTAGAAAACCCTAAGAGCAACTTGGCAACCGAAATCATTTCTGAAGATGGAGTTGTTTTAGGAAAGTATTTTTACGAAAATAGATCAACAGCAAGGTATTCGGAGCTACCAACTAATTTAGTAAATGCATTGATAGCTACAGAAGACATTCGTTTTTACGATCATTCTGGTATTGATGCAATCGCTTTATTGAGAGCCGTAAAAGGCCAGTTCTTGGGAGGAAGCTCGGGGGGAGCAAGCACTATATCTCAACAATTAGCAAAGATGCTTTTTACCGACAAACCAGCATCTGGTGTCGAGCGAGTAATGCAAAAGTTTAAAGAATGGGTTATTGCTGTTCGATTAGAAAAACAATATACAAAAGAAGAAATCTTAAGCATGTATTTTAACAAATTTGATTTTGTAAATAATGCAGTAGGAATTAAATCAGCGTCTCAGGTATACTTTAATACAAGCCCTTCGCAATTATCTGAACAAGAGTCCGCAATGCTTGTTGGGATGTTTAAAAACCCTTCTTTATACAATCCAAATAGAAGGTTGGAATTAACTACAAGCCGTAGAAATATTGTACTTGATCAAATGTCTAAATATGAGTTTATTACCAAAGAACGATCTGACTCATTAAAAAAACTTCCTATTATTCTTGATTTCAAAAAAGCAGATCATAACGAAGGATTAGCTCCATATTTTCGAGAGCACTTAAGGGGCGAATTGAAAAAGTGGTGTAAGGAAAACAAGAAGGCAGACGGAACAAATTATAACCTGTATACTGATGGACTTAAGATTTATACTGGGATTAATTCAAGAATGCAAACCCACGCCGAAGAAGCAGTAAAGTCACACCTTGCAGCATTACAAGAAGTTTTTGATGAGCATTGGAAAGGCTATACTAACGCACCTTTCCCAAAGGATTTTAGTAAAGACCAGATTAACGCTATTATAGATCAGGCGATGCGAAGGTCAGAAAGATACAGACGCTTAAAAAGTGTTGGCAAATCAAAAAAAGAGATTAAAAAGATATTTAATATAAAAGTACCTATGTCTGTTTTTTCATGGCAAGGAGAAATAGACACAACTATGTCTCCTAGGGATTCAATTAAATATTACAAGTTTTTCATTCGCTCAGGAATGATGAGTATGGATCCTACAAGCGGACTGGTTAAGGCCTATGTTGGAGGGATAAACTACAAACATTTTAAATACGACCATGTTAAAGTTGGCAAGCGACAAGTAGGATCGACTTTCAAGCCATTTTTATATGCTCTAGCAATGCAAGAAGGTCTTTTTCCATGTGATGAAGTGCCTAATGTTCCTGTAGTATTCGAAAAACAACAATGGGGACTATCTCAAGATTGGGTGCCAAAAAATTCTGATTCAAAGTATGAAGGAATGCTTTTGAGCATGAAGTTTGGTTTAGCTAATTCCATTAACACGATTACCGCTTATATTATGAAACAGTTTGGGCCTCATGCAGTGCTCGACTTAGCAAGAAAGATGGGAATTACCAATGACCTTCAGCCTGTACCCTCTATTTGCTTAGGCACCTTCGATTTATCGGTTTACGAAATGGTTGGTGCTTATTCTACCTTCGTAAACAAAGGGCTTTGGACTGAGCCTGTTTTAATTACTCGTATTGAAGATAAAAATGGGGTTATTATTCAAGAGTTTCAACCTAAAGTAAACGAAGCTATGAGTAAGCAAACTGCTGATATCATGGTAAGAATGTTGCAAGGAGTTGTAGACGGTGTTTACAATCCTGCAGCCGATATAACGATGGGTACAGGAGTTCGATTAAGAAGAAAATATAAGTTTGAAAATAACATAGGAGGTAAAACGGGAACTACTCAAAACAACTCGGATGGTTGGTTTATGGGAATTACCCCTCAATTAGTTACTGGAGTATGGTCGGGCAACGAAGATAGATCGGCACACTTTAGGACTACTTATTACGGACAAGGTGCTAATATGGCCTTACCTGTATGGGCAGAGTATATGCAAAAAGTATATAACGATTCTCTGGAGCTAGGGATATATCCTCAAGAGTTTGTTATTCCGCCTGCGGTTGATTTGTTACTCGATTGTCAAGCCAATAAATTAGGTAACGAAAACTTCACTGAAGAAGAATTTTAATAAGCTATGATAAATAAAAAAGTAGACTCTATAGAAGCTGCCATTGAAGGAGTCAAAGACGGAATGACCTTCATGTTAGGGGGCTTTGGTCTTTGTGGAATTCCCGAAAACGCTATTCAAGCTTTGGTCGATATAGGCATTAAAAAAATTACTTGCATTTCTAATAACGCTGGAGTAGATGACTTCGGACTTGGACTTTTGCTGCAAAAAAAGCAGATTAAAAAAATGATTTCTTCCTATGTAGGAGAAAATGCGGAGTTCGAAAGACAAATGCTAAGCGGAGAGCTAGAAGTAGACCTAATCCCCCAGGGCTCTTTAGCAGAAAGATGTAGAGCTGGAGGGGCAGGGATTCCAGCATTTTTTACTCCTGCAGGATATGGAACAGAAATAGCATTGGGTAAAGAAGTGAGGGTGTTTGATGGCAAGCCACATATTTTAGAAACAGCTTTACATGCTGACTTTGCCTTTGTGAAAGCTTGGAAAGGAGACGCTGCAGGTAATTTGATTTACAAGGGAACGGCCAAAAACTTTAACCCTATGATGGCTATGGCTGGTAAAATAACGATTGCTGAAGTAGAGCACTTAGTTCCGGTAGGAGAATTAGACCCAAATGAAATACATACCCCAGGAATATTTGTTCAGCGTATTGTTCAAGGTAAAAATTACGAAAAAAGAATAGAGCAACTAACTGTTAGAAAAAAATAAGATGGCATTAGATAAAATAGGAATTGCTAAGCGTATTGCTCAAGAACTTACAGACGGAACCTATGTAAACTTAGGAATCGGTATTCCGACTTTGGTTGCAAACTATGTTCCTTCATCTATAAACGTAGAGTTTCAGTCGGAAAACGGGATTTTAGGAATGGGGCCTTTCCCTTTTGAAGGAGAACAGGATGCAGATTTAATTAACGCAGGAAAGCAAACTATTACACATTTAGATGGAGCGGTTTACTTCGATTCAGCAACAAGCTTTTCTATGATTAGAGGCAAGCATGTGCAGCTTACTGTTTTAGGAGCGATGGAGGTTTCCGAAAATGGCGACATAGCAAACTGGAAAATTCCAGGAAAGATGGTAAAAGGAATGGGTGGAGCAATGGACTTAGTAGCTTCGGCCGATAATATTATTGTAGCAATGATGCACACTAATAAGGCTGGGCAAAGTAAGCTCTTAAAAAACTGTAGTCTTCCGCTTACAGGAGTTGCTTGCGTAAAAAAAGTAGTCACAAATCTTGCCGTGTTAGAAATTGTTCAAGACAAGGGTTTTAAGCTTTTAGAACGAGCTCCCGGAGTAAGTGTACAAGAAATAGTAGACGCTACATTAGGCAACCTAATAGTAGAGGGAGACATTCCAGAAATGATATTATAAAAAAAGAAGATAGAACTTTCGTCCTATCTTCTCCCTTAACCTTAACAAGTGTCATGAAACAAAGAATTGTTTCATAGTGTAAATGTAAGACGATTTATTTCCTTAAAAAAGCTTTATTCGATGAGTTAGATAAGTATCTGACAGGGGTGTATATTTGGTTGATAGAGGTATAACAAAAAAAGAAGATAGAACTTTCATCCTATCTTCTCCCTTAACCTTAACAAGTGTCATGAAACAAAGAATTGTTTCATA
>JABAYQ010000018.1:24551-33062 GCA_018608925.1 Cryomorphaceae bacterium
GTATAAATGTAAGTTGATTTACTTTGTTAAAAAAGCTTTATTCGATGAGTTAGATAAGTATCTGACAGAGGTGTGTATTTGGCTGATAGATGAAGATTGACAAAAAAAAGGTAGAGCGCTAACCCTACCTTTTTACTTAACTTAAAACTTACTTGAAATTACGAGCTGTTCATTTTAAAAGTTTGTTATTAACCAATTCCAAAATGTACTTCTTATATAACTTTAGTAATCTAATCTTATTGCATTGATTTATTTATAAACGTTAACTCCTTTAGGAATTTGCTTTAATGTTTTCTTTCTTCCCTTCTGGAATAGCTTCGATTAATCGCTTTGTATACTCTGTTTTTGGGGCTTCATATATTTGATCCGCCTCACCTAACTCTTCTATTTTTCCTCCTTGCATTACTACCATTCTGTCGCTCATATACTTTACAACAGATAGATCGTGTGAGATAAAAATATAGGTTAGTCCAAATTCGTCTTTTAGTTCGTTTAACAAGTTAAGTACTTGGGCCTGAACTGACACGTCTAAAGCCGACACAGACTCATCACAAATAATAAACTTAGGATTCACAGCCAATGCTCTTGCAATCCCAATCCTCTGTCTCTGACCTCCTGAGAACTCATGAGGGTATCTGTTGAAGTGGTCGGCGCTAAGGCTAACCCTTTCTAACAACTCTTCCACTCTCTTTTTTCTTAGCTCATCGTTTTCTAGAATACCGTGAACTTGCATTGGCTCCATGATTGCGTTACCAACGGTCATTCTAGGGTTTAAAGAAGAATAAGGATCTTGAAAAATGATTTGCACCTCTTTTCTAAATTCTCTTAATTCCTTTTCGTCAAAATCAGCAATGTTCTTTCCTTTGTATATCATCTGACCATCTGTAGGTTCGTTTAACCTCAAAATAGTTCTTCCTGTAGTTGTTTTTCCACAGCCAGATTCGCCTACTAAGCCTAGCGTTTCACCAGGGTAAACGTCAAATGTTACGTCGTCTACAGCTTTTACATAGTCAGAAATTCCACCAAAAAATCCGTTTCTAATAGGGAAATGAGTTTTTAGATTTTTGATTTGAAGCAAAGGCTCTTGTTTGTATAATGTTTCCATTCGCTTTATTCTGTCTTCTTTAGAAACCACTAAATCTTTTGTGAATTCTTCTACAGACACATCGTTAGCAACATTATTTCCGTCTTTGTCCGTTTTCATAAAATCGGACACGGTAGGCAAGAAAGTATATCTTTTGTCAAGAGGAGGCCTACAAGCTAGCAAGCCCTTTGTATATGGGTGTTTTGGATCGTTGAAAATATCCCACACAGTTCCTTGTTCTACAATTTTACCTTTATACATCACAATTACTTTGTCGGCTAATTCTGCAATTACTCCTAAATCGTGAGTTATAAATAAAATACCCATATCGTGTTCTTTTTGGAGGTTTTTCATTAACTCCAAAATTGTTTTCTGAACTGTTACGTCTAGAGCCGTTGTTGGCTCATCAGCAATAAGGATTGATGGCTTGCAAGACATAGCCATCGCAATCATTACCCTTTGTTTTTGACCACCGGAAATTTGGTGTGGATACGTACTAAAAATTCTCTCCGGATCAGGCAGCTGTACTTCTTCAAACAAACTAATTGTTAATTCTTTAGCTCCTTTTTTAGAAATATTCTGATGAAGCATAATTGCTTCCATAACCTGATCACCACAAGTAAATACTGGGTTTAGGGAAGTCATAGGCTCTTGAAAAATCATTGCCAATTCATTTCCTCTAAAAGCCCTCATTTCTTTTTCGCTGATCTGAACTAAGTCAACTTTAGAGCCATCTTTCTGATGAAAAATAATCTCACCATTAGAGATTCTTCCAGGAGGGTTAGGAATTAAACGCATAGACGAAAGCGAAGTTACCGACTTCCCAGAGCCAGATTCTCCTACAATACCTATTGTCTCTCCTTTGTTAAGGGTAAAGCTTACATCATTAACGGCTTTTAAAATATTACCTTCCGTCTTGAATTCTGTAACCAAGTTTTTAAACTCTAATAATGGCTTGTTCATAGTACTATAATTTGGACGATTAAATTACTCCTAATCATTGATTTATGCAACCTCAATTTGTGCTTCTGTCAAAAGATTTTCTCCTTTATATTTTAAAAACAGTTGGGCCACAGTTAGCGTATCTTTTTGGCAGTAGATTTTTATGCGTTCTAAATCGTTTTCTTTCCAATAAACAGACGAAACTTGAGAGCCATCAATATCATCTTTTGGAGTAGGAATATTAAAAAGTGCTGCTAGTAATTTAATAGAAGTATAATGTTTGTAGTCACCAAATTTCCAAAGCTCCATAGTATCTAAATGTTTTATTTCCCACGGTTTTTTTCCTGCTATTTGTAAGATCTTCGGTAGTCTTATGCCATTGATTAACATTCGACGACACAAAAAAGGATAGTCGAACTCCTTACCATTGTGTGCGCACAAATAATGGTTTTTGCTCTTAAAGTTTTCGTCTAACAAAGCATTAAATTCTTGCAACAGGCTCTTTTCGTCATGACCATAAAACGATTTTAAACGAAACGTTGGCTTATCGTCTTTGCGATAAATATAACCCACCGATATACAGACTATTTTGGCAAACTCTGCCATTACTCCAGCTTTTATAGAGAAGTATTGTGCAGGGTTTTCTTCTTTGCGTTGAAAAGCTGTTTTCTCTTCCCATAACTTTTGAAAAGTAGGGTCTAGCTCAGAAAAATCTTTAGCAACAGGAACAGTTTCTATATCTAAAAATAAAATGTTGTTGAGGTTTATTTCGTCAAACATATTTTTGTTTTACAATTGGATTAAATAAGAATATCGATCTACAACAAACTTAAGATTTAAAACGTCAACCATCCATTTAACAAACCAGATTTATTCCTTCTCAATAAAGCTTAACAACACTTTAGGCGATAGTCTTTCAGAATAATTAGGGTTAACATATTGGTGCTTAATCACACTTTTTTCGACCACAAATATGGCCGGCACAGGTAATACGTGGTGTTTAGTGCCTGACCACCATTCGGCATCCATTCCGTATTGGGTTTTATATTTTAGGAATAATTCGTCATCTAATTTCCATCCGATTCCGAATGCGTTTATTGCGGATACGTTTTTGTCTGAAAACAAAGAATATTCCAAAGCGCCACTTCTTATGTAAGAGCTGTCTATTTTTGTGTAATCATCTGCCGAGATAGCGATAAGCTCAACATTTAGACTGTCTAACATTGGTTTTATTTGACTTAAAGCCGATAGTTGCCTTGTGCAATATGGACACCACGCTCCTCTATAAAACACCACAACTACTGTTCGGTCTCCTATATAGTTTTTTAGCTCGACTTCTTGTCCATCTTTATTGATTACTTGAGCGCGTGGGACTTCTTGTCCGTTTTTGATAGGACATATATCATACATCGCTTGTTGACCAAAAGTAAGATTAGAAAAAAGAATGAGTAGTAGGATTAATTTTTTCATGTTGTTAGAATAGCTTTAAGATACTATTTCTTTACAAAGATAGAAAAACCAATTACAAAAGAGTCATTTCAAAAATAGTTGCTAAATGGACTTTAAGCTTATCTCTTACTTCTTGTATGTCGACTTTTTTTCCTAATTCTTGCTCCATAGAGGTCACAGATTTATCTACTATTCCACAAGGAATAATATTTCCGAAATAGTCTAAGTCGGGGTTTACATTAAAAGCAAAGCCATGCATAGTAACCCATCGGCTCGACCGAACTCCTAAAGCACATATTTTTCTGGCATTTTCGGTTCCGCTTTCAAGCCAAACTCCTGTTTCTCCATCTGATCTTCCGCTTTCAATGCCATAATCCGCAAGGGTAAGAATAACGGCTTCTTCTAAAAACCTTAGGTATTTGTGTATGTCGGTAAAGAAGTTTTCTAAATCGAGAATAGGATAGCCCACAATCTGACCAGGCCCGTGATAAGTAATATCTCCACCACGATTAATTTTATGGAAAGTAGCACCTCTAGATTTCAGGTATTCTTCATTTACTAAGAGATTTTTTTCGTCACCACTCTTACCAAGAGTATATACGTGAGGGTGTTCGCAGAAAAGCAAATACGATTGAGTTTCCAGATTTGTTTCCTCTCTTCTATTCTGTCGCTTAATAGCAATTATTTGATCAAATAGTTTTTCTTGATAATCCCAAGCCTGTTTGTAATCGATATGACCTAAATCTTGAAAAACTACTTTTATCATTTATACTTTTGCTAGAGCTCCTTTCAGATAATTAATTACATCAATTTCGATAGCGTCTACGTCATTCATTTCTGAAAGATACCAAGAAACCCAATCTCCTAAATTAATATGGTACAAGGTGTTTTCTATTTTAGACTCACCCTTACTCCAAACCTCAGAAATGTTTGTAGTAAACTTAGAAATCACATCTTTATTAATGTCAATTCTCACCTGATTTCTTGAGTAATCACATTTGTTTCTAAAGTAAACAACTGATAAGTTGTCGGTATTTATTCTCCATCCCAAAAGCTCATTGTGATTCATTTCGGGAACGACATGATGCCAGCAAAGCATTTTACTATTTTCGTTTATCTGTTGACGAAAACGAACTCCAACGCCTTCAAAACCTGCAGCAGTATAAATTACTGGCGTTGTTCCGAACATTTTTTTAGCTAATTCTTTAGCTTCCGCCTGAATGCTTACTTTTTCGCTATCCAATAGTTTAATGGATTCGTTGAAGTCAGCTAAAAAGCTATTGTCAATTAAACCATAGTGATTAAACATAAAAAACAATTGAGTAAACGAGTATGCAAACATTGCTCTTGGTGGGTGACCACCAGGGATTGTAATTAAGTTGTATCCGTTTTCTTGGGCCATTTTTTGTAAGGCACCTCCTGAAGAAATACAAGCTATTTGGGCTCCTCTTTCTTGGCAAGCCTTTAATGCAAACAGCGTTTCTTCGGTATTACCAGAATAAGAAGATGCGATTACTAAGGTGTTTTTACCTACAAAATGAGGGATACTATAATCTTTAGAAGCGCTAACAGGAACTCCCACTTTATCGCTTACTAAATCATTAAGAATTGTTCCGCCAATACCAGATCCGCCTAGTCCACAGATTAACACATTCTGTATTTGGGCATCACAAGCCTTAAGTTCGCTTGCTTTACCAATTGCTAAGGCTTCTGCTAAGTGATCAGTGAAAGCACTGATATAGTCGTTCATTTTCATAATAATCAAAGGTTTTGGAATAATTTTTTTATTGAGGGCCAATGTACAAAATCGCGTGTTAATTAATTAATATCTTTGTGTAAAATTTAAATCATGAGTAGAGTGTTTTCAGAACAAGAATTGGTAAGGAGAGAATCGTTGCAAAAACTAGTGGATTTAGGGATTAATCCTTATCCGGCAGACTTATTTGAAGTGGATGCTTATTCCAGCTCCATTAAATCTAGTCATGATGAAAATTCTAGCGATCAGAAGAAGGTGAAAGTTGCAGGAAGATTGATGAGCAGAAGGATAATGGGAAAAGCAGCTTTTGCCGAATTGCAAGATAGCAAAGGAAGAATTCAGCTTTATTTCAATAGAGATGAGATTTGTCCGGACGAAGACAAAACAATGTATAACACGGTCTTTAAAAAGTTGCTAGACATAGGCGATTTTATAGGAGTAGAAGGATATATTTTTACAACTAAAGTAGGAGAAATTTCTGTTCATGTAGAGAAGTTTACCGTGCTCACAAAAACACTTCGTCCATTACCACTTCCAAAAACAGACAATGAAGGAAATGTTTACGATGCGTTTACAGATCCTGAAAAAAGATACAGACAACGATACGTAGATTTAGTAGTTAACCCAGAAGTTAAAGAAGCTTTTATAAAGCGAACTAAACTGACTAACTCTATGAGAGAGTTTCTAAACAATAGTGGTTATTTAGAAGTTGAAACTCCAATTTTACAGCCTATTTATGGTGGGGCATCTGCTCGTCCGTTTAAGACACACCACAACACTTTAGATATGCCTTTGTATCTAAGAATAGCCAACGAATTATACCTTAAAAGATTAATTGTTGGTGGGTTTGATGGTGTTTACGAATTTTCTAAAGACTTTAGAAACGAAGGAATGAGTCGTTTTCATAATCCAGAATTTACTCAGGTTGAGCTTTATGTTGCTTACAAAGATTATAACTGGATGATGGACTTAGTAGAAGAGATGGTTGAGAAAATAGCTATTGATCTTCATGGTAAAACAGAAGTACAAGTAGGGGAAAACCTAATTAACTTCCAGAGACCTTGGAAAAGGTTTACTATGTACGAAGCTATTGAGCACTTTACAGGAGTAGATATCTCAAAAATGGATGAAGCTACTATGGCCAAAACAGCTAAAGAATTAGGTGTTGACATTGACTCTTCTATGGGAAGAGGAAAGTTAATTGATGAAATATTTGGTGAAAAATGCGAAGGCAAATTAATACAACCTACTTTTATTACAGACTATCCGGTGGAAATGTCTCCACTAGCTAAAAAGCACAGAACTCATGAAGGTTTGGTGGAGCGTTTCGAGGCTATTTGTAATGGAAAAGAAATTTGCAATGCATTCTCAGAGCTTAATGACCCTATCGATCAAAGAGAAAGATTTGAAGACCAATTAAAATTGGCTCAAAGAGGAGATGAAGAAGCAATGGTTTTAGATGAAGATTTTATAAGAGCTATAGAATACGGAATGCCTCCAACAGCTGGCTTAGGAATAGGAATCGATCGCTTGAGTATGATAATGACTAATAGCAATTCTATTCAGGATGTATTGTTCTTCCCTCAAATGAAAGCAGAAAATAAAACTACAAAAGAAGAATAGTTGGACAGCAATACTAAAATAGCGGTTATAGGTGGTGGCTCTTGGGCTACAGCAATAGTTAAAATGTTGTCGGAAAACCACGATAATATTTCTTGGTGGATGAGAAATCAGGATACTATTGATCATATTAAAGAGTATGGTAATAACCCAAATTATATTAGTGCTGCCGAATTATTTCCAAGCAAACTGACTATTTCTAACAACATTAATAAAATTGTTGAAGGTGCAGACTGTATTATTTTAGCCGTTCCATCTGCCTTCATTAGAACGACTTTAAAGCAATTAGAAAAACCAATTAAAAGCAAGTTTGTGGTTTCCGCTATAAAAGGTATCGTTGCCGAAAAGAATAGAATTATCGGAGAATATTTACATAACAAATACGAAATCCCGTTTCAAAATATTGGAGTTTTAACAGGCCCGTGTCATGCAGAAGAGGTGGCTTTAGAGAGACTTTCTTATCTTACCGTTGCTTGTGAAGACATGGATAAAGCTCAATGGTTTGCCGACCAAATTTCTTGTAGATATATTAAAACAAACGTATCGGAAGATATTTTTGGGACAGAGATATCGGCAGTGTTGAAAAACGTAATTGCAATTGCGTCCGGAATATGCCATAGCTTGGGTTATGGAGATAATTTTCAATCAGTTTTAGCCTCTAACGCCATTAGAGAAATAAAACGTTTTGTAGATGGGGTTCATCCTATTGAAAGAGATATTAAAGAATCGGCATATTTGGGCGATTTGTTGGTGACTATGTATTCCCAATTTAGTAGAAATCGAACTTTTGGAAACATGGTTGGTAAAGGCTATTCTGTTAAGTCTGCTCAACTAGAGATGAATATGGTTGCCGAAGGCTATTATGCTGTGAAATGCATTAAAGAATTGAACGAAGAGTATAAAATAGATATGCCTATTACTGATGCGGTTTATAATATTCTTTACCAACGCATTTCTCCAGTAATGGAAATGCGAATATTAGCCGATAAGCTTAATTAATTATTGACGATATAGTGGTTTCAATAATTAAAATTTATATTTAATTGAGCCTACCAGATAACCCCCTATCACAGAAATAATTCTTTCCTCAATGTAGTTGTCATTAGTTACATTTTCAATTGCTTCGTTATTAGAGGTGTTTAAAATGTCTTTTCCTATTATACTATACGTCCAACTTGACTTTGGTTTATGGTATTTAAGAGTAGGGTTAATAGAATACCTTGTTATAATTTCACTTTCTGAAACATATTGATTAATTGTGTTGCTAACGCTCAACTTTAATTTTTTGTAGTTTAAAAAGAGATTAATAAATGGCTGGCTAGTTTCAATATAACTAAGTATGTTGTTGCTTAAGTTTTCTATCTGGTTTTTCCTAAGATAATATCCAAGTTCAAAATTAAAGAATGGAGACTCAAAATTAGATATAATTTTAAATCCTGTAGACAAGGACCTTGTTTTGGTTTGTTGGTAGATATTCTGAAGAAAACTTCCTGATTCTCTAGAAACAATAGAGTTATCTATAGAAAGGGAAAACGGAAAACTGCTAAAGTTTTTTTCAAAGGATAGGCTAGCTAAGAGCTGCTTTTCTTTACTGTCAGGGCTGACTTGGTCGCTGTTACTAATGTAGCTTAGGTTAGTAGCTGTATTTGTAGTATAAATA
>JABAYQ010000018.1:33072-33521 GCA_018608925.1 Cryomorphaceae bacterium
TATTTTCACCGAAACTTAATGAGCCATGAAAATTAATAAATGTTGCAGAAAATGAGTCGTAAAGATTGTAATTTAAACTCCAGTCTTGATAGGTTTCGAAATTGTTAAGATTAATATTTCCATCATTATAAACGGTGTTATAGTCTGCAACATATGCTTGCTCAATTAAATGTCTCGCCAATGGGTGTTTATTGCTGTTTTTATAAGAAAAAGATATGCGGTGTGAGTTGCTGAAATTCAAAATAATGGAGGCGTATGGAAGTAAGTTTTGGATTGTGTACTCTTTATTCCTTTCAATTGTGCTGTAAATAGTTCCAAACTCATAGTTAAAAAAGGACTTATTGACTTTACTTATCATAACTCCTGCTTGATTTTCTACATCATTAATTTTCACATCATTTAATAAGTCGTTAGAGTCAGATTTTGTTTTAAACGAATTTATATTATTT
>JABAYQ010000018.1:33531-34613 GCA_018608925.1 Cryomorphaceae bacterium
ATATTCTTGTTTAATTTATTGTTTAGGCCAAAGGAGCTTTGGTTGTTGTTTACGTCTTGATTAAACACATAATTAACAGGAAATTCTAATTCTAAAAAAGGTTCGTTTGAGTCAATTAATAAATGACTTTTATTTTTTTTGATAGAGTGAAAAAGTGAGCTTTCAAACAATAAGCTTTTATTGATTTTTCTTTTGTATTGGACGTTTTGCCCCAACGAATATTCATTTTGATCTCTTTGCTCCACGATTTTGGTATTGTTAAAAACATCATTATTGTTAATGTTGTTGTTATTTATTGAGAAATGTAAAACATGCTGCAACACTGTCTTGTCATTTGCTTTAAATATAGTCTTTGAAAAAGTATTATTATATAAAGACTTCCCATTTGTATTGCTATTAATAATGTTTTGAGTTCCATCAAAGAATCGTTGGTTAGACAACTGATTTTCTAATTGGCTTACCCTATCAAATAAAGTATAAAAATTTACTTTGAGCTTTTGGCTAGGATTTAAAGATAGGTTTAATCCAGTGAAATTTTCCTGTTTCTTTTCTACCTTATCATTATTTATCAAAAATGATGCGTTAGATAAATTTAAATCTAAAGAAGTCTTAGTGTAGCCTTCTGTCATGCTTTCAATTCCACCCTGGAAGTTAATGTAGTCTTCAATAGTAAATACCTGATTACCTAAATTGTTAGAGTTTGCTATTAGATAGGCATTCATTTTCTTTTTGAAGGAAAATACGTTTGCGTTAGCCTCATACCTGTTTTTGACTCCTGCTGAAATATTCGAGTTTCCTTTTATGCGTTGTTTAAACTTATCTTTTATTTTAACATTCAGTGCTGTCTTGTCAGAGGAAGAAAAGTTTGATAAGTCGTAGCTGTCCTCATAGTTTTCATATTTTGAAACTCCCTTAATCATTTCAGAGGAAATGTTATTCAACGCTAATTGGTGTTGATCTCCAAAGAACTCTTTACCATCAATTAATAAATTGTCAATTTTTTTGCCATTGGAGTTTATTTTACCATTCTTATCTATGTTAATTCCAGGAAGTTTTTTAAGTATATCGCTAAGGTTTTCTTC
>JABAYQ010000131.1:0-927 GCA_018608925.1 Cryomorphaceae bacterium
TCTAAAGACAAGGCATATCTATCGGGATGTTCATAAAACTTTTTAAGAAAAGGATTATCTTCAAACTGCTCTAAGACCAATTTACAGTCTAAATGTTGAGACAGCATATTAACAAAAGTGGTCTTCCCTACTCCAATGTTTCCTTCTACAGAAATGTATTGATATTTCATATTTTTATAACTTCAGATTTATCTGGACAATCAGACAACAGCCTGCTTATCGATTTATTAAATTTTGGATGAATAAAGTTTGAATTTATTTCGTCAAACGGCAACAATGTAAATCTTCTTAAATGCAATCTTGGATGGGGAATTTTTAGATCCTCACCATCTAAAATTAAATCATTGAAAAATAATATGTCAATATCAATAATTCTGGCCTGATAACCATCATCGGAACTTCTTTTTCTACCAAACTGCCTTTCGATCAACTGGCATTTTTCTAGCAATTGAAATGGATCTAATAGAGTTGACACTTTTAAAACCTGATTTGCAAATTTGCTTTTATGATCAAAACCCCAAGGTTCTGACTCATAACAAGAAGACATCAAAGATATCTCTCCTACTTCTGTACTGATTTGCTTGTGACATTGTAAAAAAACCTGCAACGAATTGCCTATGTTTCCACCAAGTAATAGATAACTAATATTCATTACTTCAAAAATAACAAACACACAGATCATTATTCATCAAAATTTAAATAAATTTGTTTTAAATAATTAATAAGCAAAAACATGTTAAACTTCTTAAAAAGACTTGTCGGATCAGTGTTGACGATGGTTATATCCTTCTTCGTCATTTTCTTTGTTGTTATAGGAATAATAGTCTCAACGAGCTCAGACGCTGAAGAAACCACTATTAAAAATAATTCTGTTTTAAAAATCAACTTTAAAGGTCAAATTATTGATCGAGGAAACGACGAAATTGA
>JABAYQ010000131.1:1017-2176 GCA_018608925.1 Cryomorphaceae bacterium
TAAAAATATAATTGAAAATATAATCAATCAGTCGGAAGCAAAAGTTGGATTAAATAACATTTTATCCTCCATAGAAAAAGCAAAAAAAGACGATAGAATAAAAGGTATATATCTTAATGTAGAAAACATATCTGCAAGCATTGCTACCCTAGAGGAAATCAGAAATAAATTAAAAGAATTTAAAGATTCCACCAATAAATTTATCCTTTCATACTCTGAAGTATACGGTCAGTCAGCCTACTATATTTCTTCTGTTGCAGATGAAATTTACTTACACCCTCAAGGTATTTTGGAATTAAAAGGATTAGCCTATCAAGGAATGTTTTTCAAAAATACATTAGAAAAACTAGAGGTAGAAGCACAAATTATCAGACACGGAAAATTTAAAAGTGCTGTTGAACCTTTTATGCTCGAAAAAATGAGCAAATCTAACAGAATGCAAGTATCCCGATTTTTAACTTCATTATGGGGAGATTTAACAAAAGGAATGAGCGAAGGAAGATCTTTGAGCCAAAAAGAAATTAACTCTATGGCTCAAAATTTGCTAATTCAAGAAGCGGATCAAGCATTACAATATAATCTAGTAGACAAACTAGCATTTAAAGACGAACTGGTAGATAGTTTAAAATCAAAATTGAACTTAACTAAAGATCAAAAAATAAATTTTGTTTCCTTAAATAAATATAAAGATGTTTCTGTAAAAGACAAAAACACAAAATATTCGAAAAACAAGATTGCAGTAATCTATGCTACTGGAGAAATAAATGGCGGAGAAGGTTCTCCAGAATCAATTGGCTCAGAAGGATTATCTAAGACCATACGTGAAGCAAGAGAAGACAAAAACGTTAAAGCAATTGTTTTAAGAGTTAACTCTCCTGGAGGTTCAGCTTTAGCATCAGAAACTATTTTAAGAGAAATGGCTTTAGCTAAAGAAGCTAAACCAGTAATTGTATCAATGGGTGATGTTGCTGCTTCAGGAGGCTACTACATAGCCTGTCAGGCAGACACTATAGTTGCAAACCCTACTACTATAACAGGATCTATTGGTGTGTTTGGGGTATTAATGAATGCCAAAGAAATGATGAATAATAAATTAGGAATTACGATCGACACCGTAAAGACTAATAAACACGCCGACATAGGCACCATTTTTAGACCA
>JABAYQ010000131.1:2186-5560 GCA_018608925.1 Cryomorphaceae bacterium
CTAAAGTAGAAAGACAAATAATTCAAAACTCAGTAGAAAACGTATACGATACATTTATCAGCAGAGTTTCTCTAGGAAGAAATCTTAGTAAAGAATACGTTGACAGCGTAGGACAAGGAAGAGTATGGACTGGAAGAGATGCTTTAGAATTGGGTTTAGTTGATGTATTAGGAGGCTTAGAGACTGCTATTGAAATAAGTTCTAATATGGCTGACTTACAAGATTATAGAATCGTAAACCTTCCAAAACAAAAAGATCCGATTGAAGTGTTATTACAAGATTTAATGGGTGAAGAAGTTAGAAGTTCAATTGTCAAAAAAGAATTAGGCGATTTTTACGACACTTATATGGAATTAAAAAACATTAACTCAATGGACCAAATCCAGATGAGAATGCCTCAGACATTTGAAATCAGATAAATGAAAAAAGACGTTAGAACATTATCTAATCGTATATTCCTTATACTAGCGGGCTTGTTTATTGCTTCCTTAGTTGCCAGTAATTTAATTTTTCAAAAGTTCTTTAGTTGGAATCCGTTTGGATGGTACAATTTTGAGATTTCAGTCGGAATAATCCCATACCCTATCACTTTTCTTGTTACCGATATTATATCAGAAATTTACGGGAAAAAGAAAGCTACTGACGTAGTAGTTTCAGGCTTGTTCGCAAGCTTATTTGTTCTGTTAATTATTTGGGTTTCCGATGCAGCACCTGCTACTTCATGGTCACCAATAGACGATAAAACATTTAATTCGGTATTTAGCTTCACTACTATAGCAGTTGGAGCGTCAATGATTGCTTATTTGGGAGCTCAGTTTATAGATGTGAGAATTTATCACTTTTGGAAAAAGCTAACTAATGGAAAAAAACTGTGGTTAAGAAACAATGCATCCACTTTTTGCTCCCAATTAGCAGACACGTCAATAGTACTAATACTATTATGTTACTTTAATGTAATTGAATGGGATAAGTTTTGGATATTATTAATAAGCGGAGTTTTATTTAAAGTAATTGTAGCTCTTTTAGACACCCCATTACTTTACCTAGCAACATACTTTATCAGGAAAAAATTAAATTTAAAATTTGGAGAAGAAATTCCTTATTAATAATTTAAACTAACCACATAACCAGTATGTTTTCTAACGTTTAAAACAAACTGATTATCCAACATTAAATACTGGCCTTTAATACCCGTAAGTTTACCGCTAATCTCGTTGGTTTTATCAAAACTCATACTCTTAACTTTAGTAGGATATTCTAAGACAGGATACTCTAACTGCAACATTTCCGAATCCACAACATATTGTTTTAAATCTGGAGGAAGATGGCTAATCATTTCCTTTTTCAATTCTATTAAATTAACATCCGGATTTAAATCATTCTTCAGCATTTTTTGCCAATGGGTTTTATCAGCTATGAAAGACTTTAAATGAACCTCTATCATTCCTGACAAATAACGATTAGGCGTTTCTGCTAAAATAATGGTTTGGTAGGCTCCTTGATCAATCCATCTTGTAGGAATCTGAGGCTTTCTAGTTATCCCAACTTTAGCGTTAGCAGTAAGAGCTAGATAAACTAACTGTGGAGTTAAATGGTATTTCTTTTCCCACTCCATATCTCTTCCTATTCCTAAATGAGCCTGACACTTTTCAGGATGAATAATACATTCGGATGCCATTGGAGAATCTTTAAAACAAGGATAACAAAACCCTTGATTAAAAGACTTGTATGTTTGAACCCCGCAATCGACACAAAAAATAAGATTTTCGTAATTAAATAGTATGTCTTTTCCGATAAGAGAATTCATATCTACCAACTGATCTCCTATTGGCAAATGGTAACTAATCGGATTAGTTAATTCGCTCTTCATTTTTTGCAAACTGCCTGTTACTTTCATTTGAAATTGATATTTTTAGCCTTAAATAAACACTGAATCGAAGATATGATTTTTTCATTAAAAAGCACCTTTATGTCATGGGTAATGAGAAAAAGAATTCACCAAATAGAACTCTTCATTAAATTCCCTCATGACGTACAAAATGAGATACTTTTCAAGCTTCTAAACACTGCGCAAAAAACAGAGTGGGGAATAAAATATGATTTTGAAAGCATTAAAACGTACCAAGATTTCAAAGGAGAAGAAAATATCTTATGGCCCTCACAAAGTAAATGGTTTGCTAAGTCTTCAGGAACAAGCGGATCAAAAAGCAAATACATACCAGTCACTCAAGAATCTTTAATGGATTGCCATTTTAAGGGAGGTAAAGACATGTTATCTATGTATTGCGAAAACTACCCAAATACTACCATTTTTAATGGGAAAAGTGTAATAATGGGAGGAAGCCACGAGCCATCCTTATCGCAACAAACAAAAGATGGGGACATGTCGGCAATCATTGTAGAAAACCTTCCATTTTGGGTAAATCTTCACCAAACTCCAAATAAAGAAATTCGTTTGATGAATGACTTTGAAAAGAAAATAAAACAAATGGCAATAATAACTGCCAAAGAAGACGTAACAAACATTTCGGGTGTTCCTTCATGGATATTAGTTTTGTTCCAAGAAATACTAAAAAATACAGGAGCAAAAAACATGCAAGAAGTATGGCCTAATATGCAACTTTACATGCATGGCGGAATAAACTTCGATCCATACAGAGAACAATTTAATAAGCAATTCCCTCAGCCAATAAACTATTTAGAAACCTATAATGCATCAGAAGGTTTTTTCGGAATACAAGATCAGAAAAATAGCGATGAAATGCTTTTAATGCTTGATTACGGAATTTTTTATGAATTTATAGCAATGGATGATTTTTCAAATGAGAATGCAATTCCTTTATGGCAAGTACAAAAAAATAAAAACTACGCTCTTATAATTACAACAAACGCTGGTCTTTGGAGGTATTTAATCGGAGATACAGTAACATTTACATCCACATCACCTTATAGAATTAAAATTACTGGCAGAACAACTCAGTTTATAAATGCTTTTGGAGAAGAATTAATAGTGGAAAACGCAAATCAAGCACTAAAAATAACTTGCCAATTAACAGACTCTATTATTAACGAATACACCGTAGCACCTGTTTTTATGGATAAAGGAAAAAAAGGAGCACACGAATGGTTTATAGAATTTGAAAAAGAACCAATAAATAAAATAGAGTTTCTAAGTATATTGGACGAGAATCTAAAAAATCTAAATTCGGACTACGAAGCCAAAAGAAACAAAAACCTAGCGCTTGAAGCTCCTATTTTAAATGTAGTAACTCAAGGATATTTTTATAATTGGATGAAAAAAAACAATCGATTAGGAAGGCAATTTAAAGTAGCAAGATTAAACAACAACAGAGAGCTTGTTGAGTCGATGTTTA
>JABAYQ010000074.1 GCA_018608925.1 Cryomorphaceae bacterium
TCTTTTTTAATAGATTCTAAGGTTCTTTTTAACAAACTTAAATCGTAAAAGTAGAATGGAGTTTCATTTTGCTCAAGAGCATTTTTTATTGAGTTAAAATCCATTTTTATACTATTTCGTTAAGTAATAATTGACATTGATTTTTATGTTCTGTCTTCACCAAAACAGAAATATTGTGCTTACTTCCCCCATAAGAAATCATTCGAATAGGTATGTCTTTTAATGACTGAAATATAGTGTGTGCATAACCTTTGCTTTCAGAAATAAAGTTGCCTACCACACATACGATACTAAGATTTTCGTCAACTTCTACTTCGCCATAATTTTTAAGTTCATTTACAATTTGGATTAAAGAATCAGTTTTGTCTATTGTAACAGAAACGGAAACCTCAGAGGTCGTAATCATATCAATAGGGGTTTTGTAGCTCTCAAATACTTCAAATACTTTTCGAATAAATCCATATGCCATTAACATTTTATCGCTTTTTATTTTAATAGCTGTTATATTGTCTTTCGATGCGATTGCTTTTACGCCACTTCCTTGAGTTTGACCGCTTATTTTACTTCCTTTTTTTTGTGGTTCTAATGTATTCTTCAATAAAATTGGAATACCTTTTTCTTTAGCAGGCTGTACGCTTGAAGGATGTAAAATTTTTGCTCCAAAGTATGCTAACTCCGCTGCTTCATCATATGAGAGATTTTCAATTGGTTTTGTGTTTTCTACTATACGAGGGTCATTGTTGTGCATGCCATCGATATCCGTCCATATTTGTACTTCTTCAGCTTTTATTGCTGCACCAATTAATGTTGCTGTATAGTCAGACCCTCCTCTTTTTAGGTTGTCTATTTCTCCAAATGAATTTCTACATATAAAACCTTGAGTAATAAAAATAGTTTGATTTTGGTACTGACTTAATTCTTTAGATAACATTTCTTCAATGTAAGCTTGCTTAGGCTCACCATTTTCATCTATTCGCATAAAATTTAATGCCGATAAAAGCACAGATTCAATTTTACATTCTGTTAGATAGTGTTGGAATAATGTTGTGGAGAGTATTTCTCCTTGCGCTAAAATTGTTTTCTCTTTGAACAAGTTCAATGCTTTGAAATTGTAAGAGTCAATAAATGAAAAATGATGGTTTATTATTTCTTCACCTTTGTTTTTATACTCATTACTCGAGAATAATTCGTCAATCAACTCAATGTATTGGCGTTTTAAGTTTTGAGAGCATTCTTGTGCGCTCTGATATTCGTTCTGATTTATTAGGTTGGAAAAACGAACTAATTCATTTGTTGTTCCTGAAATAGCAGATAGAACTATTATTTTAGATTGGTTGTCGTTAATTAAAGAAACTAATTTTTTTATACGACTAGCTGAGCCAACGGAGGTTCCTCCGAATTTTAGTATTTTCATGATTTTAAGGGTTGTAAGGTTGTTTTAATTCATTTTTTTTAAGTTTAATCTTCTCCCCATTGATAAGATTCATTTTCTAGGCCCGATAAAGAAATAATTCTATCTACAACGGTAGAAGCTAATTCTTCAAAGCTTTTGGGATTGCTATAAAACGATGGAGAAGCCGGACATATTATGCCTCCTGCTTCTGTTATTGTTTTCATATTATTAATCTGTATCAAGTTTAAAGGTGTTTCTCTTGCTACTAAAATTAATTTGCGACGTTCTTTTAAAATTACGTCTGCTGCTCTTGTTGTTAGGTCGTTAGAAATGCCATTAGCTATTCTTGATAACGTTCCCATTGAACAAGGACAAATAATCATTGTCTCATATCTTGCAGAGCCTGATGCAAATGGTGCACCAAAATTTTGAGGCGTATAAAAATCAAATGGTAGATCTTTATAATCGCTATTTCCCAATTCTGTTTGCCATACATATTTAGCGTTTTCAGACATCATTACCCCAACAGCTTCAATTTGATTTTCAAGTTGTTGTAGTTTGTCAAAAAGTACTTTAGCGTATATAGATCCGCTAGCACCGCTAACAGAAACTATTATTTTATGTTTGTTACTCATCAGACAGCAAATATCGTAAAGAAATACTAAAAATGGAATTATATTTTCCTTTGTTTAACCCCACGCTTATTCCATTAGGATGTTCTTGAATTGGAAATAATGGAATTGTATTACTAATTTCCCAAAACATAAAGACCTTTGATTTTAGTTTTACTCCAGCACCAATAGTTGCTCCAATGTCATATTTGCTAAAATCGCTGTTTTGGGTGTCAAACTTACCGTTTCGATCATAAGTAGCTCCGTCAATTAGCACTGCAAATAACAAACCTGCTTCATAAATAATTCCTTTAGAGCTTTTTTGTAATGACCACGATGATTCAATATAAGATAAATCTATTTTAAAAAAGTTCTCACTATCTCGACTTCCTTTGTCTATATAATACATGGCATACTCAGCTCTAGTTCCACTGTTTACTTTATGAAAGACCGATGCACCTAATTTTAATCCGAACTTATTAAATCCTCCTAAATTATCTGAGGATACTTGTGAGGTGCTAATACCTGCAATAGCATTTGCCTTAAAGCTTTGTCCTAAAACATTTAAAGACAATAAAAGAGATATAAATATTAAACCAACTTTCATTATCTAAAACTAATTCCGGCACCTATACTAGTTGTTTTGTATTCAGAGAATGATTGACTAATATGTAATGAAAGCAATGCAAGCTGAACTCTTATTCCAGCACTATAATTCATCAAACCTAAGTTCGTGAAGTCGATATCGTTAGGGATGCTAAACTCTACCGCATTTAAGCCATCTCCTAAATTAAATTTTGTGTCGCTTTTAAAATTTGTAATAGAATTACTATAACCTATGCTTAAGTAAGGTGTCAGCATTAATAGTTTTTTAGATAATATTAAATTGTAATTATAAGCTATTGTATTTAACTCTACCATCTGATCTATGTTATCGCTTTTTATTTCAAATGATGTATTTAGAGTAGTGTATGCTCCTTGAATTGATAAGTGTATAGGCAATTTACTTGCCAAAGGAATCCACTGCATTAAATTATGTTTAAGTCCAATCCCTAAAAGGTTTACTGATCCTTGACCTAACATTTTAATGTCATAATTGGTGTTAGGAATGTATCTAATGTTCAATTCCGTCTCTTTAATTAGTCCAACCCCTAAGTTTAAAGTAGGAATTGGTAAGTTATTTAGCTGGACAGCTTGATCAGGCATTTTAAAAGTTTCGCTAAATCCGCTAGGATGATCGTAAGTAATAGTTGCTCCATCTCCTTTTCCTAAGAGAGTAGGCGACAAGCTGTTGGAAGAAAACCCTTCAATTTCATTTGGATCAAAAACTAAAGATGTGTTTGGTAGACTAACTATATTGAAATTAAAAGTTAAGTCGAAGCCTCCTAATTTATGGGGCTTTGCCGTATTGAACCAACCATTGTTTAATCCTTGTCCAATAGACTCTCCTAAAGGAGAGATATAAGCCTCGATTAAAGATTGTGAACTTGTTTCCTCAACTATTACTTGTGAAAAAGTAATAGTGCTTGAAAATATAATTAAGAGTGTTGTTAAGGTTTTGGTCATTTTATTCTATTAGGTGTAGTTCTTCCACTTGTAGTACTTCTTTAGACGCTTCGCTATAGATATACGCAACTGCATTAGTATTAGTTTCATTCCATGAAGGATCTAAAGTATAGTCAAATGAATAGGTTTCAAAGCTTGAAGTGTTAAGTTGTACTGTTTGACCCCATGTCCCATTCAAAGATTTTCTTAACACATGGTTATGTTCATAGTCATCGACCACACCTATACCTTCTACTAGTTGTTTGTCAATTATTTTGTTTTCAGTAAGAACTACCACAAGTTTTAATTCGTCATTTAGGCCTGCAAGTAGTTTTGCGTCAATAATGATTGTGCTGTTCTCAACGCTCATTTTCATTCCTATTTCTGGCTCTTCGCTGATTAGATCAGCTACAGCAGAACCCCATAGCGGATAGTCAAGAAGATGTGTAGTTGTGGTAAATCCTTTTCTGTTTACCATTCCTTTTGGGTAAGACCCTATTCCAAAGAAATCATGAATTTCAGTTCCTTCGTTAGTCGTAAAGTCTGTGGTGAAAGTTGAGTTTACATCAGAGAAAAATCCGGAATGTATTGCAATTGCAATTACGTTGCCTTGATATGCACCAATTTGTTGTAATGTGTGAATTTCTTCAGATGCTTCAGGACAGTTTTGGCAAGTATGGCCTGTAAAGTCTTCAATTAGAACTTTTTTGACAAAAGTACTTGTGTCAACTACGACTCCTCCTCCGCCCTCCGCAATAAGGAAGTCTTCTTGTTCAATTTTATCACATGCAACCATAGTTGCTAAAATAAAAGAAAGATAAACGATGTAATTTTTCATAATTAAAAGCTTGATGTTATACCAAAAGTAAATCCGTTGGAAGATGGTACGTTTTTACATACACCTCCAACACAAAATATTCCTTCTCTTTTTTTCCCATATCCTAATTCAAATCGATTAGTTCCGCTCGAGTATCCGCAGCTAATATTTAGATAATGAACTGCTTCGTGTACGACTTGTTCGTAGTCTGTATATCCGCCATTGTATTGGTCTACAACTGCAAAATACCAGTGTGGAGCAAAAGTATACTCTACAAGAGCCATCATCCAATCACCAGAATCTTCATCGTATTTTTCGTCTTTGTCTACGGATAAATATTGTAATTCGGTTCGAATTGTATGTTTTGGTTTGAGTTTGTAATTAAGTTCTACAATCCCGATTCTAGCATGAATGTCTTTTCCAACATTTTTACCCTGAACAACATCTTTGTTGTAAATCATGTCAACATATGATGTAGTTAGTTTAGCTTTTTTACTAAGTTTTTTCTTGAGTTCCATGTTGAAATCTCTAAAGTAAAGATCTTCTCCTATAACGCTAAAGAAAATCGGAGTATGGCTTTCGTTTTCTGTTAAAACAGAGTTGCCTCCATTTAAAGCATTTACTCTAGAGTAATTAACCGTTAGAAGCGCTCCGTATTTTCCACCCAGGGCGCTTTTCTTTTTAATATTGTAGTTAAGCTCTCCTAGAAACCCAAGTTCTCCCATTGGCTGAGTAGAAAAAGGGTAGAATGCAGCTAAAGTGTAGGTATGTTGTTTTGTTATTGCTGGAATATAAGCAAGGGTTAATTCGTTTCCTGTAACACCTCTTGCAGACCTGAAATCCATATTATCTACTCTGTGTGCTTCGACAATGATACCCAATCCTCTTTCAGAATAACTCTCACCTAGAGCTTTCAACACACCGTATGGTGAATAACTCATATTGGACATTATTGCATTTCCCGGAGCATAGTTATTGTAAGTAACACCTCCATCAGGGTCATTGTATTTATAAGCATACTCACTATTAAAAGAAATTTTACCTCTGTTTATAGTTGATCTTACAGAGTATGCTCCAACATTTTCAGGAAGGTTGTAGACAGGATTACTGCTTTCTTGAAATCTACTTATAAAGCCAGCACCTAACAATGGCTATAGTTAATACGG
>JABAYQ010000104.1:0-1106 GCA_018608925.1 Cryomorphaceae bacterium
TCACAAAGCCGTTCAATAATTATTAAAAAGTCATAAATTTGCACCAATCATTTTTGATTACAACTTTGATAATAGTATGAAAGCAAAAAAAGCAGTTCTAATAGTTAATTTAGGAACACCAGACAGTCCGAAAACAAATGATGTAAGAAGTTATTTGTTTCAATTCTTAAACGACAAAAGAGTTATAGACTTACCTTGGATACTTAGGAAAGTTCTTGTAAACGGAATTATTGTTCCTTTTAGAGCTCCTAAATCAGCTAAAATTTACAAAGAAGTGTGGACAGATAAAGGTTCGCCTATCATATATCATACTAAAGAATTATGCCACAAGTTAAGTGAAAAGCTTGGGAGTGAGTACCATGTAGATTACGCAATGAGGTACAAAAACCCTTCTCTTAAAAAAACCTTAGAAAGTTGGAAAGAACATAACTTTGAACAGATCATGATCCTTCCTTTATTCCCTCACTACGCATCGGCAACAAATGGTTCTGTCATAGAGCAAGCGATGGATGTAATAAAAAAATGGTGGGTTATTCCAGAACTTAATTTCTTGCCTCAATTTTACGACCAAGATTTCTTCCTAGACGGATTTAAAGAAAATGGACTAAAACATAATTTAAATGATTATGAACACATTTTATTTAGCTTTCACGGATTGCCAGAAAGGCATGTAAATAAAGTTTATAACGAAGGCCTTTGCAAAGATAATGATTGTGAGCACGGAATAAATGAGGCCAATATCTTTTGCTACAAAGCCACTTGCTACGAAACAGTTTTACTTCTAGCTAAGAGACTAGGAATAAAAGAGAGTGATTATAGCGTTGGCTTTCAATCTAGACTTGGAAGTGGATGGATAGAGCCCTTTTCAGACGAAATCATTATCGAAAAAGCAAAACAAGGAATTAAAAAAATGTTAGTCTTCTCACCAGCCTTTGTTGCTGACTGCTTAGAAACAACCATAGAGATTGGAGTAGAATACCAGGAGTTATTTGAAGAACATGGAGGAGAGAAGATTCAACTGGTAGAAAGTTTAAATTCTAGCGACATTTTTGTAAATGGATTAGAACAAATGATATTAAAACGAAGTAATTAAAACAACTTCCTTT
>JABAYQ010000104.1:1116-5200 GCA_018608925.1 Cryomorphaceae bacterium
AAGGCAGACTGTCAACTCTATTTTGGCGATAAAGATCGAGACCAAGAAATAACTTGTTTTTCATGCGCTTCGACACTTGAACATTCCTTTATGAAAGAAAATTTTTGCAGTATAGGAATTAGTCATTGGAATTGTCCTTTAGAAGTTAGAGAACTCTTTAGCATAAATAGGGATCAATCAAAGCAACTTATTGAGGAATGCACTAGCTATGGTGTCCCTTCAATATTTACTATTTCTACATGTAACAGAACACAGCTTTTCGCTTTCAACGGCAATGTTCATCAACTAAAAAAATTATTTGTAAAACACACAGGAAATCATTCTGATGAATTTGAAAAATATGGAAAGGTTTTAGAAGGAGATCAAGCAATTGATCAACTATTTTCTATAAGTACAGGTATTGATTCTCAGATATTAGGAGATTTGCAAATCTTTTTTCAACTTAAAGAAGGAGTTAAACAAGCAAAAAAACTAAATGCTATTAACGGCATAATGGATAGATTGCTACAATTTGTATTTCAAGCAAACAAAGAAGTGCAGTCTTTTACAAGTATTAGCAAGGGAGCTGCTTCTGTAGCCCATGCTTCTGTTTTAAAAATCAAGAAAGAAATGAAAACTCTTGAGGACAAAAAGGTATTACTTTATGGTGCTGGAGAAATTGGAGAAAGAACGTTAGAAAACTTAAGAGATCTGCCACTAAAGAAACTGACCGTAGTTAACAGAACATTAGAAAAAGCTAAGAAAATTGCTAAGAAAAATGGGGCTAGCTATTGTAATGTGGAAGATTTAAATAATGAAATTAATTCGAGTGATATAATCATAGTTGCTACAGGAGCAAACAATCCTACTATTACTAGAAAAAACATAACGCGTAACCAAAACAAGAAACTATTTATTGACCTTTCTGTACCAAGAAATATTGATTCTAAAATATCAGAATTCGAAAATATCCAATTGGTAGATATGGATATGCTGAATGCTGAAGCTGACCAAACTTTAAATCAAAGAAAGAAAGAAATACCTAAAGCTAAAACCATTATCAATCTTCACAAATTAGAGTTCGAAGATTGGCTAAAGCTTCATATACTAGGACCATACATAAAAAAATTAGAATCGACTTTCGAACAAGAAAAATCAGAAGAAATTGAAAAACACAAAGGAAAATATACAAAGGAAGAACTAGAGAAGGTTACCCCTTTAATAAACAGTATAATCAAAAAAATTAGCAGCAAAAACATTGCCTATCTCAGAAAAAGGTATCGATACAACGATGACATTCTAGAAATAATCCAAGAAATGTATAATTTAGACTAATCATGCACATAAAAATTGGCACAAGAAAAAGTAAATTAGCATTATGGCAAGCATATCATGTTGAAGAGAAGCTTAAACATTTAGGTCATACTACAGAGATAGTTAAAATGGTTTCTGAAGGGGATAAAGTTTTAGACACCCCACTCCCTCTAATGGGCGGAAAAGGTGTGTTTACTAAAGTTCTGGATGACGCATTACTTGAAGAAAAAGTGGATATCGCTGTTCACTCTTTCAAAGATATCCCTACTGAAACAGATGAGCTGCTTCAAGTTTCCTCTATTTTGGAAAGAGAAGATCCTTTAGACGCCTTAGTTTGCAGAGATAATCTTGACTTTTTACAAAATGAAAACGCTACGATTGCAACTTCGAGTACTAGAAGAAAAGCTCAATGGTTAAGCAAATACCCCAACCATACAATTGTGGATATTAGAGGAAATGTTCCTACAAGAATCGAAAAATTAAAAAATAGCGACTGGGATGCTACAATTTTAGCCTGTGCAGGATTGATTCGACTTGATCTTCAGAAAGAAATCGATCAGTCCTTAGACTGGATGATAGGCGCGCCTGCCCAAGGTGCCGTTGCCATAATGTCCTTAAAAAAGAATGTAGAATTAAATAAGGTTTTAGAGTCTGTAAACGATCAGGACACAGCAATGTGCACCAACATTGAAAGAGACTTTCTTAACCGTTTAAACGGAGGCTGCTCCTCTCCTGTTGGCGCATATGCATATATTGAAAATGATCAAATCTTTTTCACTGCTATTGCATTAAATGAAAACGGATCAGATGAAATAAGAATAGAGCTTTGTGAAAACGTCGAAGACGGAAAAGATTTAGGAGTAAAAGCAGCAAAAATTGCAATTAATCAAGGAGCTCAAAATCTAATAAAATAAGCTGCGATGGGAATTATAAAAAAACGCTTATTGTTTTTAAATTCTATTTCAGAGGAATTGAAAGATTATTCCAATAAAATCGAAAGCCATTGTATACCTCTAATTAAGACAAGTTCTAATAAAATAAATCCAAAAGACTACGACACCAAAATGCCTTGGGTAATTACTAGTCAATCCGCAGCAAAAGTTATTACAGAATTCCCAAAATTATCAGATAAAATTTATACTGTTGGCCAAAGAACAGCCTCACATTTTAAAGATGCTATTTTTCCAGAAATTAACACCGCACTTGAGCTTGCCAAATTAATTGAAAGGAATAACGAAAAAAAAGTTGTCTTTTTTTGCGGAAATAAAAGAAGAGATGATTTACCCAACTACTTAAATTCAATAAAAATTGAAGTAAAAGAAGTAGTAGTTTATGATACTGAAATTATAGATAAAAACGTAAATTTGCTTGATTATGATGCTTTAGCATTTATGAGCCCTAGCTCAGTGAATGCAATGGCAAATAAAAATGGTTTTGGGAATTTACCTTGTTTTGCGATAGGCAAAACTACAGGAGAAGCCTTAAACCAACATAATCAAAATTATAAATTAAGTGACGAACCTAATGCAGCAAGCATAATTGAAGCTGTTGAATATTTTTTTAAATAAATGGAACAATTCCCAGAATTAAAAAACGACCTTTTATTAAGAGCTTTAAAAGGCGAACAAGTAGAAAGACCTCCGGTATGGATGATGCGTCAAGCTGGTAGATTTCTTCCGGACTACAGAGTTTTAAAAGAAAAATACTCTTTTTTTGAGCGTTGTCAGTCACCCGAATTAGTTTCAGAGATAACCATAATGCCAATTGATCAAGTAGGTACAGATGCTGCTATTTTATTTTCAGATATTTTGGTAATACCTCAAGCCTTAGGATACGAGGTTCAAATGATTGCACAAAAAGGACCATTTTTACCTAAAACCGTAAAGAGTTTAAAAGACGCTAAAAACATTATTGTACCAGATGCTAGTGATAAATTATCCTATGTAATGGAGGCAATTAAATTAACACGCCACAATCTTAATGGTAAAGTTCCATTAATCGGTTTTGCGGGCGCTCCATTTACTGTTCTTTGCTATATGGTACAAGGACAAGGATCTAAAGATTTTTCTCAAGCAAAAGCCTTCTGTCATCAAGAAAAAGAAGCTGCTCATTTATTGCTGCAGAAAATAACGACTTTGACTATTGATTATTTGAACGAACAAATAAAAGCAGGTGCTCAAGCAGTTCAACTATTTGATTCGTGGGCTGGATTGCTTTCTCCACAAGATTTTAATGAATTTGCACTTCCATACATTAAGCAAATTATGGAAAAAGTGGAAGGAGCTCCTACCATTATATTTGCTAAAGGAGCTTGGTATGCTATTAAAGACTTAGTTGACACTGGATGTAATGCTATTGGAGTGGACTGGGTATTAACACCAAAACAAGCTAGAAATTTAGCTGGATCAGATGTAACCCTTCAAGGAAATTTTGACCCTTCTTGGTTATTCGCTCCTCACAAAGAGATTGAACGATTAACTATCAAAATGATTGATGAATTTGGCAAAGACAAATACATCGCTAATCTTGGTCACGGAATATTACCAAACGTACCAGTAGAAAATGCTAAAACATTCATAAATACTATTAAAAATTACAGAGGATAATGTCTATTAAATCAACTTTTGAAAATCATATTTTTAAGCTACAAGACAAAATTTGTCAGGAACTTGAAAATATTGATGCAAAAGCAAAGTTTAAAGAAGATAAGTGGGAAAGAGAAGAAGGTGGTGGCGGTAAAACACGCATCATCAGAAATGGTAATTTAATAGAAAAAGGTGGTGTGAATACT
>JABAYQ010000104.1:5210-5438 GCA_018608925.1 Cryomorphaceae bacterium
GTGCATGCGAATTGGAGGTATTTTGAAATGTATGATAAAAATAATAAGCTTCAATCTTCCTGGTTTGGAGGTGGCAGCGATCTAACCCCCTACTATTTAGACGATGATGATGCCCGTCATTTTCATCAAACCAATAAAGATGCTTGCGATCTTCATTACCAAGAATACTATCCTACTTTTAAGAAAGCATGTGATGAATATTTTTACAATTCCCACAGACAAGAATCT
>JABAYQ010000025.1 GCA_018608925.1 Cryomorphaceae bacterium
AGGCCGCTGCCCATACAAATCGTGAGCTTGGTGTTTTAACATCAGAAAAAAGAGATTTAATTTCTCAGGTTTGTGACGAAATACTCGAAGGAAAACACGATGATCAATTTCCTTTGGTAGTATGGCAAACAGGTTCGGGTACTCAGTCAAACATGAATACTAATGAAGTGATTGCTAATAGAGCTCATGTTATTTCAGGAGGAAGCCTTACGGACGAAATAAAAAAAATTCACCCTAATGATGACGTTAATAAGTCTCAATCTTCTAACGATACATTTCCAACAGGAATGCATATTGCATCTTATAAAATGGTTGTCGAAACAACTATTCCTGGGGTTCAGCAATTAAGAGATACTCTTAAAGCTAAATCTGTAAAATTTATGGATGTTGTTAAAATTGGTAGAACACACCTAATGGATGCAACTCCTTTAACTTTAGGACAAGAATTTTCTGGTTATGTTTCTCAATTAGACCATGCCCTGATTGCTCTTAATAATACTTTAGCCCATCTTTCTGAGCTTGCCCTTGGTGGTACAGCTGTAGGAACAGGTATTAATACACCTAGTGGTTATTCAGAACTAGTAGCTGAAAAGATTGCTAGTTTTACTGATTTGCCTTTTATAACTGCCCCAAATAAATTTGAGTCTTTAGCTGCACACGATGCTATTGTAGAAACTCATGGAGCTCTAAAGCAATTAGCAGTTTCTTTAAATAAAATTGGTAATGATATTCGATTGTTGTCGTCAGGACCTAGAAGTGGTATTGGTGAGTTAATCATCCCTTCTAACGAGCCTGGATCGTCTATAATGCCAGGAAAAGTTAATCCTACCCAATGCGAGGCTATTACAATGGTTTGCGCTCAAGTAATGGGTAATGATGTTGCTATTTCTGTAGGGGGAATGCAAGGTCATTACGAATTGAATGTTTTTAAACCAATGATGGCGTTTAATTTGCTTCAATCGGCAAGATTGTTGGGAGATGCTTGCGTTTCTTTTGACCAAAACTGTGTTCAAGGTATTGAGCCAAATTATTCTAATTTGAAAAAGAATTTAGATAACTCCTTAATGCTTGTTACTGCTTTAAATACTAAAATAGGATATGAGAAAGCAGCTACAATTGCTAAGACGGCTCATAAAAATGGTACAACATTGAAAGAAGAATCAATAAATCTTGGTTATCTAACTGCTCAAGAATTTGATGAGTGGGTTAAGCCAAAAGATATGTGTGGAAGTCTGAAATAGACTATTTGCTAGATTTTTTCTTTAAATCAGAAACAAATTTTTTGATTTCTTGCTCATTGTTTTTTTGACAAATCAATAAGGTGTTGTCGTTTTCTACAACAATGTATCCTTCCAATCCTTGGATTACAACTGTTTTCCCTTTTGGCATATTAATTATGTTGTCTTTAGAGTCATAAACTGTGACGTTTTTACCAATGATTCCATTTTTTGATTCGTCTAAATTTAGATGGGTTTGAAGAGATGTCCATGTGCCTAAATCACTCCAGCCAAAGTCGGATAATTGGACATAAACATTATCTGACTTTTCCATTATCCCGTAGTCAACAGATATGTTTTTACAATGAGGATATATTCTATTTATAAACTCCGATTCTCCTTCTGTATTATAAAGGTCTTTTCCTTCTTCAAAAAGATCATACATGTCTCTTAAATGCTTTCTTATAGAAAGTAAAATTGATTTTGCATTCCAAATAAAAATTCCTGCATTCCATAAAAAATCTCCGCTATCTAAAAACTTGACGGCTAAGTCTTCGTTGGGTTTTTCTGTAAAAGTTTTTACTTTATTGATTTCTTCATTATGGTCTAATTTGCTTTTAAACTGAATGTAGCCATATCCTGTGTCAGGTCTTGTAGGCTTAATTCCTAGCGTTATTAAATAATCTTTTCTACTACTTATTTCAAAACATTTATTAACGATAGAACAAAACTCATCTTCATTAGTAATCAGATGATCAGAGGGAGCGACAATAATGTTTGCCTCTGGTTCTTTTTGAGCAATTTTAAAAGCAGCATAAGCAATACACGGAGCAGTATTTCTCATCATTGGTTCGCAAAGAATATTGCTCACTTCCATTTCAGGAATTTGGTCTATACAATGCTGTTTGTACTTTTCATTAGTTACAATTAAAATATTTTGAGCTGGACAGATTTTTGAGAGTCGTCTGAATGTTTGTTGGATGAGTGTTTCACCAGTATCTAAGATATCAAGAAATTGCTTTGGAAAGGAAGAGGTGCTCATAGGCCAAAATCGTGAACCAATTCCACCTGCCATTATAACTGCGTAGTTTTTTTTATCCATGAGTTTGCTTGTTTGTAGGAATGTAAAAGTAGTAAAATCAATACATATTTTCTAATTATTGATTTAGAACTATTTTACAATTAGGATTAAAGAGGTATAATTTATTATTTGCAATTTTTCTACACTTTATTCTTGTTCTTACTTTGCAAATTCTTTCAAATGCATTTCCATCGACAGTAAAAAACCGTGTGTTATCTTCTATTTCACAAACTACAAGGTGTTTCTCATCGTCGTAATTGCTTAATATGGAGAATAGTTTAGGATCAGAACAGGTCGATGCTTTCGGATTCTTTATATGATGAGAAATGGATTTCTGTATATCTTCTGGTAAAATAGGAATGAAGTTTAGCATCAGTCTTTGAAATGTCATTTTCCATTCTGTGCCATGAGGTAAGACAGCGTTTCTGTATTTTTCAAAAACGAACATATGTGCTATTTCGTGAGTTAAGGTTACAAGAAATGCATATTTATTTAAATCATTATTAATGGTAATATGATGCTGGTTGTTCACAAACCTATAGTCTCCAAGTTTTGTTTTTCTTGGGTTGCTTATCTTGAGATTGCAGTTGTGTTGCTCAAGCCACTCTGAAATTTGTTGTATGCTTTGGGCTGGTAAATAAGCGCTTAGCGAGTACATTACTTTAATAATTGATAAGCTACGTAGCTAGCAAAGTAAGCTAGTGCACTCATATATACAAACTGAATTAATGGCCATTTCCATCCGTTAGTTTCTCTGTACACTATTGCTAATGTGCTCATACACTGCATAGCAAAAGCGTAAAATAACATTAGAGATATTGCAACCGCAGGTGTGAAAAATGCTTCGCCTGTTTCAGGATTTTTATGAGACATTAATTTCTCTTTAATCGACTTGCTATTGTTAGAATCGCCAACACTATAGATTGTAGACATGGTTCCAACAAAAACTTCTCTAGCTGCAAAAGAAGTAATAATAGAAATGCCTATTCTCCAATCGAAGCCCAAAGGTCTTATGGCAGGTTCAATGCTTTTTCCGATAATACCAGCATAAGATGCTTCTAATTTTTCACTTGCAATTAGCGCTTCAGAGTTTTCTTCTAGTTCATATTTTTGCTCAATCTGCTCAAAAGTATTTGAAGGCCCATAAGAAGACAGAACCCACAAAACGATAGATACAGCAACAATTATTTTACCAGCATCTACAAGAAATATTTTAACTTTTTCTACTAAGGTTATTGCTACACTTTTCCAGTCTGGAGCTTTATAGGTAGGCATTTCCATAACGTAAAAAGATTTTTCTTCAGACTTCAATATATGTTTCATGATTTTTGCTACTACTAGAGCTGCAATAAAACCAATCAGGTAAAACCCCATCATAATTAATCCTTGAAGATTGAAAATGAGCCAACTTTTTTCTGAAGGAATCATCATCGAAATTAATAAGGTATAGACAGGGATTCTTGCAGAACAACTCATTAACGGAACAACCATAATAGTAATGATTCTTTCTTTCCAGTTTGGTATTGTTCTAGCTGACATAACAGCCGGAATAGCACAAGCAGCACCACTCAAAAGAGGTATAATCGAACGGCCAGAAAGTCCAAATCCTCTCATTATTTTATCGGTAATGAAACTAACTCTAGACATATAGCCAGTATCTTCTAGAATTGCAATAAAAGCAAAAAGTATGGCTATTTGAGGAATGAAAATGACAATGCCCCCTAAGCCTGCAATAATACCGTCAACAATTAAATTGTTTAAGGCTCCCGCCGGAAGTATTTCAGAAACAAATACAGAAAGATTTGCCATCCCTTGATCAATTAGATCCATTGGTAAAGATGACCATGAAAAAACGGCTTGAAAAATTAGAAATAAAACACTTAAAAACACCACAAATCCCCAAATAGGATGAGTAATGATATTGTCTAATTTCTGAGTAAGATTATTATTTTTGCTAGATTTAGGATAGACGACGCATTCTTCTAATAATTGAGAAATAGACTTGTATCTACGAACTGTTTCTGTTGCTTGAGCTCTCTTAGGATTGAATTTGTTTTCTACCAGAACATTTTCTAACTGTTCTTTTATAACTTTAGAATAATGTTTATTGCTTTTTATATTACAAGCTAGCTGCAGGCAAGTAAAGTCGTTTATTTTTAATCCTATTATTTCTTTTATTCCCTCAAATGTTTCTTTACTAATATTATTTATATCAACAAAGTCTTCAGGAAGTTTTTGGTTCTCAAATTTTAAGATTGCTTGTTTTAGATTGCCAATTCCAATCTTTTTTCTAGCATTGATGGTAATTACAGGAATTCCAAGTTTTTTCTCTAGGCTTTCTACATTAATGACAATGCCGTCAGACTCTACAAGATCCATCATGTTTAAAGCTAAAATAGACGGAATCTTTAGATCTATTACCTGAGTAGCTAAGTTGAGTGACCTTTTTAAGTTTGATGCGTCTGCAACTATTATATTAACATCTGGTTTGTTTTCGTGAAAAGGATTGCAAAGCACTTCCGAACAAATAGTTTCTTCCATTGATTTAGGATACAAGCTATATGTTCCTGGCAGGTCAATGAATTCGGTGTCTATGATGTTTGTACTAGCAAGTTGAGAAATTTGACAAGCTCCAACTTTTTTTTCCACCGTAATTCCAGGGAAATTTCCTACCTTTTGATTTAGGCCAGTTAAGTTGTTAAAAAGGGTGGTTTTTCCGCTATTAGGATTTCCTACTAGTGCAACCGTAATTTTTCTTTTACTATCTTTCAATCTTCTTATCTTTCTTGCTGTACTAGAACAGTATCAGCTTCATCTTTTCTTACGCTTAATAAATAGCCAGAAATAGAAATTGCAATAGGGTCGCCAAGAGGAGCTGTGCGTTCGATAGAAACCTTTTCTCCTGGAAGACAGCCCATCTCCATTAGTTTTAAAGACATTTCTGTATCTGAAAAAGAGTCTATTATACCCTCTTCACCTTGTTTTAAGTCAGCTAACTTTATCATGGTGCTAATTTACTTATTTAGAATTAATC
>JABAYQ010000005.1:0-880 GCA_018608925.1 Cryomorphaceae bacterium
TAGTTCTATTGGAGATATTGTACTGACTACGCCCGTAATTAGAGCGATCAGTCAGCAATTAAATGCAGAAGTTCATTTTCTTACTAAGCCTTCTTTTTTCCCTGTTTTGTTCGACAACCCTTATATAGATGTCTTACATTCTTATGACGATAAAGATGCTTTAAAAAACATAGAATTTGAAGCGGTTATCGATTTGCACAATAACCTAAAGACCTATTTTATTAAGCGTTCTTTAAAAGGAAAACACAGTAGCTTCTCTAAACTGAATATCGAAAAATGGTTGCTTACTACTTTTAAGATTAATCGCTTACCAAAAAAGCACATAGTAGACAGGTATTTACAAGCAGCCGCTTTTTTAGGAGTTACAGATGATGGTAAAGGGCTCGATTATTTTATTCCTAAAGACACTCAATTACAGGCTCCTTTTTCCGATTTACAAAGCGAAAAATATATAGCCGTTGTTATCGGAGGACAGCATGCCACTAAGATATTACCTGCCCAAAAAGTAATAGAAGTATTGAGTAAAATCTCTTCTCCTTTTGTTTTAGTGGGAGGGCCCGAAGACCAGCAAAGAGCCAAACAAATTATTACTGCATTAGGCAAAGGGATAAATGGCTGTGGTTATCTGAGCTTA
The DNA here is from genome assembly GCA_018608925.1 of Cryomorphaceae bacterium. Lineage (GTDB taxonomy): Bacteria > Bacteroidota > Bacteroidia > Flavobacteriales > UBA7312 > JABAYQ01. The sequence goes on from JABAYQ010000005.1 coordinate 635, forward strand.
AACCAGTCGGCTTTGTTGGTTAAAAACGCTCGCTTGGTGATTAGCAACGATACTGGAATGATGCATATAGCAGCAGCCTTTTCTAAAAAGATTATTTCGGTTTGGGGAAATACAGTTCCGGATTTCGGCATGTATCCTTACCTAGCAAATGAGCATTCGGCAATTGTCGAAAATAAAGATTTGTGGTGTCGCCCTTGTTCTAAAATAGGGTATAGCAAATGCCCCCTAGGTCATTTTAAATGCATG
>JABAYQ010000005.1:890-5328 GCA_018608925.1 Cryomorphaceae bacterium
TGAACCAAATAGATACTAATAAAATAATAAGCTTAAGCGAATAGCGCTTTTAATTCGGTTGCTTCCGATGGCTTCATCCTGCCTGCTAAGATTAAAGAAAGTTGTCTTCTTCTTAGAGCACCTTCAAACCTACTCGTTTCTTCTTCCGTTTCTGGAATAATAGGAGCAATTTCGATTGGCTTACCTAACTGATCTACGGCTACAAAAGTATAGATAGCCTCGTTGCATTTCTGGCGCTCTCCGATAGTTCTGTTTTCCATCCATACGTCTACAAACACTTCCATTGAAGAGGTAAATGCTCTAGAAACTTTTGCTTCGAGAGTAACAATACTTCCTCTAGGGATAGGCTGGTTAAACGATACGTTGTTTACCGATGCCGTTACTACAATTCTTCCGCAATGACGAGAAGAAGAAATAGCAGCAGCTATATCCATCCAATGTAGTAATCGACCTCCCATAAGGTTGTCTAAATTATTGGTGTCGTTAGGTAATACCATTTCTGTAAGAGTGGTAATACTTTGGAAAGGTGTTTTAGATTTCATAAGGTTAGTTGGATAAAAGCCAAGCCGAAGAGTTGGATTTTTTAATCTTTCTTAATGATGTTAAAGCTGGTTGCTGCTCTATATGTTTAGTATAACAAACTCTATAATAACCATTGCTGCTTATTTCTAGAACTTGAGCATCAGCGTAATTCCATCTGTTCAGCTTTTTAACTAATTTGTTGGCATTAGCTTGCGATTTGAAAGATCCTGCAATAACAAAATGTTGAGGTGCTGAAACGATTTCGACAGGCTGGTTAACAAGCGCGTAGTAATCGCTTATGGCCTGATCAATGTTGTTACTTACACTATTGATATGGTATTGGCTAGCTTGTGATGTAATTGGATCTTCTGCCACTTCAGTAGTATTACTTAGCGGAATTAAGCTAGCGTAAGAAGATTTTATTTTTTCAGAGTTACTTACTCCAGCAAATGAAAGGATAGCTAATGGCAAAGCAACAGCTGCTACTTTTAACCAAGATGGCTTTCCTTTTTTGTCTGAAATAGGTAATTCTATAATTTTAGTTTTTACTTTTTCAGAAACGTTATTTCTAGAAATAGTAGGGTACTGAATTGGGCTGTATCCGTAACTTTCTAATAAATGATTTCTGGTAGTGGATGGAATAAAAATAACTTTAGTTTCATCTAATAAAAGCAAGGTGCCTACTTCAGTGATGTAGGTTTTTTTGTGAAGATGAAGGCTGTCATTAAGAAAGGCAACATATTCTACAATTTTTTTCTGTGCTTGTTTGAAGCTTAACTTCTCGTTAACGGCAATTTCATTTGCTAAAAGTCCGTCATTATTAGACAAGCTTTTATTAAACACAATACTCTTCGATGGAGGTCTAATCGTATTAGTTCCACTATCGATAACACTTGCTTGATAATTAGCAACAAAGCCACCGAAACCAGGTATGACTACACAGTCGTGCAAGCATAACAAATCAGATATATATGTGTTTATTCTTTTATTCATCACTAGTGCAAAGGTATAAAAATCGCCAAATAAATTTAATTAGAACTAATTTTTTTTAAATCTTCGGCTGTATCAATAGATATAGATTCGTGAATAGTAGGCAAAACGGTGATAGAATGTCCGTTGTCTGTCCATCTTAATTGCTCAAGGTTAAGCCTTTTTTCGTTATCGGAAACTGGCAATCTACTTAGCTCTAACAAAGTATCGGTTCTGAATCCGTAAATGCCCACATGTTTATACACTTCTTTGCTTCCTTCTTCTATAGTTCTATCAAAAGAAGTAGCAATATTATCTTGGTTGAAGCGCACTTTTACGCAATTAGGGTTTTGAAATTCTGATTCGTCTTCTAGTTTTTTTGCTAAAGTTACTATAGTAGCATCCTCGTTCATTCGGAAATGATAATCGATTAGTTTTATTTGCTCGGGATTTATAAAGGGCTCATCGCCTTGTATATTTATAATGTGGGTATAGTCTGTGAGTTCGCTAATTACTTCAATACATCTGTCGGTTCCACACAAATGGTTGGACGATGTCATCATATATTCTCCTCCAAAACTTTTTACTTCGTCGGCAATTCTGAAGTCATCGGTAGCAACAATAATCTTAGTTATGCTTGCCAGCTGTACTTGTTCGTAGACCCTTCGTATCATGGTTTTGCCATCAATATCTACTAAAGGTTTTCCAGGAAATCGGCTGGAATTATATCTGGCTGGTATTACTGCTATAGTGCTCATATTTTTATTCCCCATTTAACAGAAACTATTCGTGGAGGCAATAGGTTTGCCGGACGACTTTGGTGCTCTCTATTTAATCCGTTGTTAACGATTAACGATACCGTATTGTTTTTATTTAGCTCGTAAATAAATCTAAAATCTAAAATAAGGTCACCTGTGTTAAGCGCTTCTCTTGATTCTATTATTCCAGGAATTATTCCAGAAAAAGCTTCGCTTACAAAAACAGCGTCTACGTTCTTCATGAAACTATTGTACCTAGCACTTATTCCTAAAGTCTTTTTGCCATGTTCTAATTCTACATCGAGTTTGGCGATATGCTCGTATCGGTATTTTAGAAATAAGTCGGAAGAATCAATAGAACTGGTATTGTAAAAATTAAGTCCTTGTCCACTGTAATTTTCTGCATAAATATTGTCAGGGTCTTTTGGTTTAGGGTCTATATAAGTATAGCCACCTAAAAAGCTAAGAGTAAAGTCATTCATTTTTAAGGAACCAGCTAGCGACAGTTCAATTCCAGAAATTTTAGTGTCACCAATGTTGATGGACTTAAATCCTATTCCTAAGCTTTCTTCGGAGATTACTTGCCATTGATTGAAGCTAAACTCCATCATATCTTTATATTCCATAGTGAAAAAAGCAAGGTCTATATAGCCAACTAATCCTCCCCATTTGTATAATTGTTTTACTGCTATTTCAGAACTCCAACCATGTTCGGGCTTAAGAGAAGGATTGTCATACACCCAAATACCACTTGCTATTTCTGTTTCAATAAAAAGCTCTGCTATACTTGGGAATCGATACCCTTGCCCGTAGGAAGATCTTAAGTAAGTAGATTCTGTAAGTTTGTAGTTTATCCCTGATCGGAAAACAGGTTTAGAATCGTAGATATAATTAACGGAATCTCCGTTTTCTAAGACGTAAAACTGACCAGCTGTAAGAGAAAACTGTTCGTATCTGGCTCCTGCAGAAATATTAATTCTACTTCCAATTTTTTTATCTAGCTGAGTAAATAGAGCTACATTTTCTCTAAAGTTATTTCCCTGAAATAGTTCCGATTTTGCGTTTACATATTCGTAGACAGCTCCACTTGTCCAGTTTAATTTTAACCTTTCTATACTCTTTTGGTATTGGTACTCAACATAATAGGTGTCCGATTTATTGTCCTGGCCGTCCTCATTATTTTTTGTAGAGTTGTCGTTTACTACATGCATAAACCTACTTTTGATCTGGTGAGAATCATTGTTTCTAGGGTTTGTGTAAGTAATAAACGGATCAATATTGTATACATCACCACTTGTCTTGGTTACCGAGCTGTCAAGAGGAATGTAGGCTGTTTCATAATTTTGCCAGATTATGGCTGAAGCGGTTTCGTTTTTTAGAAAGTTTGCGTTTAGTCCGTAAGTTAAGCCTTCTACTTTTTGATCTTTATATCTGGTGTTAAAGTTGAAACGATACCTTTGGGTTTCTTCTTTATATCTGTATCCCTCGTCTCTTAAATGAAAACCTCCTACAACAAGGTCTAAGTTTCCTATCTTTCTTTTATGAAGGAAATCTAAGCCAGACACTTTTTGGTTTCTTCCTCCCCACCAGTTTAAGCTTTCTCTTTTAGCATCGTCATAATACCCATGATGTAAGTTTATTTTTGTTTCAGGAGTATCCCCTGGGTAAGCCGTTCTAATATTGATAACTCCATTTAGAGCAGAAGAGCCATATAGAGAAGATGAAGCTCCTTTAATAACTTCTACTTGGTTGATGTTTTCGGTCGCAATAAGGCTCCATTGAGCTTGGCCTGCATCTCCAGAAATAAGAGGTAGATCATCTACTAAGACTTGAACTCTAGTTCCTGCTCCATAACTCCATCCGCTACCACCTCTAATGTTTGCTTGGCCGTCTGTAATATTTACTCCCGGAATTTGATCTATAGCACTCTGTATATTTGTTGTGTTTTTATTTTCGATCAAAGAAGATTTTATTACTTCAATAGATACAGTTGTTTCTTCAATTTTTTGTTCGAATTTACCTGCAGATACCACTACAGTATTTAAGTTAGTTGAGGTTTCTTCTAGTTTAATTTCCAGAGTTACACTTTGATTGTTTTTTATAGAAACTGTTTTTTTAAAATCTTTATAACCTATATAAGAAAAGGTTAGGATATTTTCACCTTCGTTTGCTCCAATTTCGAAATTACC